>CALEIL010000113.1 GCA_937876435.1 uncultured Bacteroidota bacterium | reverse complement strand
CCGCCAGGCCCAATCGTAATTCGTACATTAAATATCGTAAATCAATTTACGGTACCACCCATTTTTTCACAGCGAACCGGTCCCCCAGGTCGATTTTGACCATATACATTCCCCGGGGCAGTCCCGGCCAGGAAACGGACAACTGATCCGAAGTGAGCGGTGGGAAATTTTCCTGTCGGATCAATCTACCCTCCATGGAGTAGAGTGAAAGGGAAACATCTGATCTGGCTCTGGTCGTACTTACGACGTTGCGGAAATCGATGGTCAGATCACCCGAAGGACTGGGATTAGGAAAAAGGGAAATCTGTTCGGAAAATTCGTAATTTTTATTGGAGGTGCCGCATTGCGTGAAGAAAACGGCGGTGGGGGTATAGGAACTCGTATCGTAGAAACACACGCTCCGGACCTGGAATTCGTAGGGAGTACATTCCTCAAGTTCCTCCAGGGTAAACATTTTGGCCGTGTCGACCATTTCATCTTCCCATTCGCTCGCCCCTTGCTGGCGATAGCGAAATACATAGGCCACAGAACTATCCACCCCGGTCCACATGATCTGGATATTATCCGGCCCGGCCATGATGGAATCTACCTGTGGTGGGTTCTGGCATAGGAGCGGATTTAGTTTTACATATACCGTGTAATCTTCGTATTCGTAATCCGGAATATTGACCCCACATGCATTGATGCTGTCTGAAGGGGCCAAAACTCCTATTCGTAAATTGTAATATCCTGAGTCGATCGTTTCGGGCATGAAAAAGGATCCATCCCATCGACCCACCGCTCGTTCAAGGACCAGAGTCTCATTTTCAGCAAAACTGGAATCCAGATTTCTATCCAGCCAGATTACGAAATCCAGCGAATCACTCGTCGAATTGGAAATGATGGACGTGGGTATAAATCGTCCCTGTTCCAGGGAATCGGTCAGGAATCCTTTGGGTTTGTACCCCGAATTGGGGCCGGTCACCACGGTCTCATTACCCAGCACCAGGGTGTCCAGGTAATAAGCAGAATTTTCCAGGCTATCGATCGTACAATACTGGATCTCGTCTACAGAAAAATGAGCCAGCACGCCTTCCACGGCTTTTCTGGCGTTGACGATTCCTGGAAATTTAATTTTGCCTTCCATTTCCGGAACGGCATCGTAGCTTTGCATTAATATTTCCTTGAAAAGCAGCGCCGTTTGTTCCGGCTGACTCAGGACGGCTTCGAGGATACCCGGAACCGTCACGCTGTACATCAATCCCAGGATCCCGCTCGCTACAGGAGCAGAAAATGAAGTCCCGCTCTCAAATCCGTACCCTTTATCCTTGAGGGTGAAAATGCTTTCACCAGGCGCCGCCATATCCACGTTTTCGGGGCCGTGAGCACCGACCAGTTCCCGGAACATGTCCGAGTTGGTCATGACTATGACAGATTCGCTGGGGCATAGCGAAGGAATGTCCCCTTCCGTATCCACGTTTATATTTTTATTGGACGTGGCTACGCAATTGAGTATCCCCACGGTCGAGAGGCTGTCATAAAAATTGCACCAGACGGGGAATTCATCGGGGAAATATCCTTCCGATCCCCAGGACGAATTGGTGACAGCCACAAAGGCTCCTTCCTCCCCGTTGGTTTCATTGAATTTTTTCCTCAGTTTGTACGCGTATATATAGCTCGCCAGAAGCCCGGCGTCCGTAAATTTTGCGTCGAGCAGGAGCGGAAGGATTTTTACTTCCCAGTTGATACCGGCGATCCCGATTCCATTGTTGCCACGGGCCCCAATAACTCCCGCCACCGGTTCACCGTGATCACCCGTATTGAGGGAGTCGTTATCCGTTTCAAAATTCCATCCGATATAATCGTCTATATAGCCATTTTTGTCATCGTCGATTCCATTGCCCGGTATTTCACCGTGATTGACGTACAGATTTTCGATCAAATCCGGATGATCAATCTGAAAGCCATCGTCGATCACCGCTATCACTATGTCGTGCGTGTTTCCGATCTTACCACCTGTGGTGATGTCCCAGGCTGCCTCCATATCGATATCGGCTTCCTTTATGGTGCTGCGGCGTAAAGGCCATTGATCGTTGAACCGGGGATCGTCGGGTCTTCTCCGGGATTGAAGATAGTGGTTTCTCTGTACCGCAAGTACGTGAGGGTTTGCCCGTAATCTGGACAACATATCCGAGTCAGAAATCTCATCGGCGTCAAACTGCAATACGTGCAGACCTAGATCATGCGAAAGGGATGTGGAACGGACGGGTGCCTGGGCTCTGGATCCGGAAAAAGTTCTGGCCAGAACCGATTCAAACGAACTCCCATCTGTCTGTATGATCAGTTCGCCCGGGACGTAGGAAATATTTTGGGCATGGATATTGTACGGTAAAAAGTACATTATGAAAACTGATAGGGATAACAGGTAAAATTTCTTATGAGTCATTTTTTGGATTTTATTATTTTATCTACATCCCTATTATTGCATCAAAAAGCGGACTGCTGATCAAATATTTTTTTGACAACTAAGAATGTACTATTTTAGCATCCCGTGCGATATAAACCAAAATACCCCACGCATGCTACCACCAAAAATAGCAGGAATTTTAATGGTCGAATGAATTATATGGTCAAAATATACAAAATATTAACAATTGTGCTGTTAATTTTGACCGGAACCGCGTCGGTGACCCGGGTCCTAGGTCAGCAAATCACCATCAGGGTAAAATCGCTGGATTCAGAAGCACCGATTGCCAATGCGGTGATCGATTTACAATCCTGTCACATCGGCAAATTCATGTCCGATGAGGATGGATACGTGCGGTTCACTGCAAAGGAAGCAGATCAATGCGTATTGTATATTAGTGCTTCAGGGTATATCACCCTGGCCAGATCGTTTTCAATTCCGGCCGGGAGCCAGGATTTTGAAAAAGTGTTTTATATGCAAAAGCAGGAGCAGTATAAAATGGGACGCGTACTGACCACCAATTCGTTTATTCCGATCCCTGGTGTACACATCTACAAGGTGCTGCCCAATGGGATGGAAGACCTGGTCGGGGTATCGGATAAAAGAGGGATTTTTGGACTGGTCAATTACCTGTCAGGAGAATACCAGCTCGTGTTCAGGCACCCTGATTTTCACACGCAGGAAAAAACGATTTTTGTCCGCCGGACCGACGGAGAACTTGGATCATTTTTCATGAATGGACCCGAGCCCCCCTCCAAGGCCATAGTGGAAAAAAATCCGAAATTGACCGGAATCACATCCAAGAAGTTCTCATTCCTGGCCTCTGATGAAAAATACATCATCGTTCTTGGTCTTTTCAAAGGTCGCGAGAATCTTCCTGCAAAAACTGAGGGGTCCGAGATTCAGTTCGTGGAAAAAGGAGACTGGATCCGGATGTTTATCGGTCCATACGATAGTGAAAGAATCGCCCTGGCAAGATTGGAAGAGGTTCGGATAAAATTTCCTCAGGCCATTTTGAAAAGCGAATAAAAAAAAAGCAGCATTCGTAAATGCTGCTTTTATGTGTGATATGATGGACCGTTTCCATCCCCAATCCCCTGGACGTATAGTAGTCCTTAGGACATGATCTATATCAGGTCGTACGGGGTATTGTTCAATTTCCTCAAGCCTCCAGAGGTGGAATCCTCAAAACCTGACCAGGATATATTTTATCCGGATCACTCAGCATTGGTTTATTGGCTTCAAAGATCAAAGGGTATTTCATCGGATCTCCATAATGCGCTTTCGCGATTTTGGAGAGAGAATCTCCACTTTTGACCTCGTAAAAGGTCGATTCAGGCTTTGGATTTACGACGTTGATCCGGTCATCGACCGTCGCAATGCCCGTCACATTGCCAAGAGCCAGGACGACTTTTTCTTTTTCGTCCTGAGAATCTACCTTCCCATAGACCGTGACGGTATCGTCATCCAGATTCAGTGAAAGATCTTCCACATCAAAATTCAACTTGTTTATCTCGTTGATTAATAATGCATTGCGCGCTTCCAACTCCTTTGCTGCTTCCTCTGCTTTGGTTTCAACATCTTTACCAAACAGATTGGAACCGGCCTTTTTAAGAAATGAAAATAATCCCATAAACTTTTGATTTTAGTTACTAAATATGGATGACTAACGTAATCATTCCGAAAGACAATATAAGAAAAGATCTTATCTTCGATGAAAATTCGAATAAAATTACAGCGCTTTTCACATAAACGTTATATTTGCGCAGTTTTTGAGCTATAAGGATTAAACATCATATATAACATGCAAGCTAAAGGAGTCATAAAGTTTTTCCTGATTTTGTTCGCTATTGTGAGCGCTTTCCAATACGTGTTGATCTTTCCGACCTGGAAAGTGGAAAATCGGGCAGAGGAGTACGCACAGCGCATTGGCCTACAAGGAGATACACAAAAAGAAATCGATTCACTGACCAAGGAAGCCAGGATCACTTACCTTGATTCCATGTCCGGAGTGCCTATTTTTTCCATTCCATTGTTCAAGGATTATACCTACGAAGAACTCAAAAGCCAACAACTGGCTTTGGGGCTTGACCTCAAGGGCGGTCTGAGTGCCTTGTTGCAGGTGGATCTGGAATCTTTTGTAGTCAACCTGTCCAAAGACAGCCAGGATCCCACCTTCCGTCAGGCCATCAACAATGTGGATGGACGGATGAAGGAGAGTGGAACGGATTTTTTGACCGCCTTTCAGCAGGAATGGAATGCTCTGGCCAGCGGTAAAAATCTGGCCAGTATATTCGCCCGAAACGAGGTTTTGGCTGAGGACATCAACTTCAACACACCCGATAATGCGGTCATGACCGTCCTCCGTCAGAAAGCGGATGAAACCGTCAATCTGACCTTTAACCGGCTCAAAGACCGGATGGATAAATTTGGCGTTTCCCAACCCAATGTGTCGCTGGATCAAAGCCGCGATGTCATCATGGTGGAACTGCCAGGAGTGGAAAATTATGAACGAGCCCGAAATTATCTGCAGGCTCAGGCCAATCTGGAATTCTGGAACGTATACAGGGTTACGGACAACAATATAATCCAGACCTTTTCTCAGGCCAATGAACGGCTTCGCCAGATTCAGGCAGGGGATACGTCTGCGCTCAATACGCCGGCGCAACTGACCCGAAAAGATACCATCAAAACGCCCATACTGGATAGCCTCGGCAATCCAACTGGGGATTCAAATACCCAGATAGTGGATGTACCTCAATCTGAGAATGCATTCCAGTCGGGACCACTGTTTTCTATTTTTACACCCAACATCACCGGACAATTTGGGCTGGCAGCCATGGGTGAAGCAGAACGGAATCAGAGAAACGCTGTCATTGCTTATCTGGAAAGACCAGAAATCAAAGCAATGTTTCCTTCAGATATCCAATTTCTCTGGGGGGCAGATCCACGACGTGATTTTACCACCGGGAAATTGACCAACCGGTATGTCCTGTACGCCATCAAGAAAGGACGGGCCAATGCGGAAGCTCCCCTTTCGGGAGAGCACGTGATCAAAGCTACAGCGGCCCCTGATCCGATCACCAACGAGGTAGCCGTTTCTTTGGCTATGGATAATCAGGGCGCGCGTATCTGGGCCGACATGACGACCCGGGCAGCCCAGGATAATAACAGAGAAATAGCCATCGTCCTCGATGACGAAGTAGTATCTGCGCCCAGCGTCAATACTCCCATCACGGATGGGAACAGTTCCATTTCCGGTAATTTTACCGTTCAGGATGGAAACGACCTGGCTGCGGTTTTGGAAGTGGGAAAATTGCCCGCGGAGACCAGAATCATTTCGGAATCCCTGGTCGGCCCGTCTCTTGGAAAGGAAAACATCCAAAAGAGTGTCATCACGCTGGTCATTGGTTTTCTGATCCTGATGGTCTTCATGATTTATTACTACAATGGGGGAGGTGTAGTGTCCATCCTGGCTTTGTTTACCAACCTGTTCTTTATTTTTGGGGCATTAGCCTCTTATGGAACCGTGCTGACCTTACCTGGAATCGCGGGGATTATTTTGACGATCGGTATGGCGGTGGATGCCAACGTGATTATTTTTGAACGT
>CALEIL010000112.1 GCA_937876435.1 uncultured Bacteroidota bacterium | reverse complement strand
GACAACCCAGGAAGACAACTCCAAAAAAGGGCAGCAACCATTATCCTTTACCATTTCAATGAGATATAGGCAGACACACTGCCAGACAAAACATTCTTAGGCCAGGATGAGCGCTCTACCTCTGCAACAGCGCGCGGCAAAAAAAAATCCGTCGCGTCTTCTCCCCTTTATATTCCAGCACAAGGTGCAAGACCAAATGCATCGGTCAGCAATAGTATTAAAACCAGGACAACCCAACTACCCAATAAAGCGGTGTATGACTGAACGAAATCCCCATCAGGGGATTGAATGTGGTAAACCCACATTCAGTGAAGGAACTTGAAGCCCCGTCTTCAAGGCGGGTTGCCATTTTTTGAGTTGAAGCTTGCCCATACGGGCCCGTACCGGGGTGCGGGAGCAAAAGCGCCTTTGCAGAGGTCTGCTTTTTTGGTTACTTTTTTTCAGCAAAAAAAGTAACAACTGAATAACAGAAAATGATTGTTTTTTTAGCACGCTAAACAGGTACCCCACGGCAGTGGGGATTCAAACCTCAAACGGATTCCCAACTTGTTGGAATCCACCAAACGATTCCCAATTTATAGGGAATCACCAAACGGATCCCAATTTATTGGGATCCTCTTACAAATGGATTATGCTTTTTCTCATGACCGATCGTAGTCTCGGATCCATGTCCGGGGTATATAACAGTATCATCCGGTAGGGTGTACAATTTTTCACGAATGTTGGTCAGGAGCTGTTGATGATTTCCTCCCGGAAGATCTGTACGTCCTATGCTCTCCCGAAACAACACATCCCCTGCGATGGCAATTCCGGCCGAGGGCTGATAGAATACCAGACTGGCGGGTGAGTGGCCTGGTGCGGATATGATTTTCCATTCTTCCCCACCCAGCGACATTTTATGGTGTACCGTGATCCACTCATCGGGTTGGGGGGATGTTTTGTATGGGAACTGGTACATCTGTGCTGTGATTTCAGAAGATTTCAGTACGGGTTGTTCGCCATCCGGTGCCCAAAATGGAATGGCGTATTGTTCCAGGACGGCGTGGTTACCTACTACATGATCGATGTGGCAGTGTGTATTGATCAATGCCTTAGGTTTGAGGTCGTTTTGATCAATGAATCGAAAGAGTATTTTTTCCTCGTTCACGGTGGAGCAACCCGGATCAAAAATAAACGCCTGGTTGTTTTCATCGTAAACAATGTAAGTATTTTCCTGAAAGGGGTTGAATGTGAATTTTTTTATGCGGATATTGATCATGAAATATATGGTTATATAGGTTATTTTTGTAAATTAAGCATGAGTTTTAAAAAATTAGCTTGAACGCTCATTTAATATACATATCACTCTTTTTATTGTTTGCCACAACGGGGTTTGGTCAGGTATCCAGTGTCCAGTTTGGTAAGAATAGAGTGCAGTACCACGATGATTTTGATCAGTGGTCTTCGTATGAAAGCGATAACATCCGGACGTATTGGTATGGGAAATCCCAGCATGCGGGGTATATCGTGGCCAAGATAGCCGAAAATGAATACCCCGAGATTCTGGATCTGCTGGAGCATAAGATCAATCAAAAAATCCAGATTCTGGTCTTTTCTGATATGACCGATGAAAATCAAAGCAATATCGGTATGGACGAATTGCTTTTCAAAGAATCGGACCTGGTTCCCATCCACGAGAATAAAGTCTTCGTTCATTATACAGGGGATCAACCCGAACTGGAACGCAAGGTCCGGGAAGGTATGTGTGGTATCCTGATTCATGATATGTACTTCGGAGGTGGTCTCGATGTGAGTTTGCAGGTGAATTATGCCAAAAAATTACCCAGGTGGTACCTGGATGGGATGATATCTTTTGCCGGCAGCGAGTGGGATGCAGATATGGACAATGCGTTCCGGAAGTACTACAAAGAGAAAGGCAAGCTCAATTTCAAGAAGATGTCCCGGGACTATCCCGTCCTGGCAGGACACAGTTTTTGGTATTATCTGGCCAGTACGTACAGCAAAAATGTCATACCCAACCTACTGTATCTTACCAAGATCAACCGGGATCTGGAAGAAGCATTTGATTTTGTCTTTGGAGTGGATCTGGATCAGATGATCGTCCAGTGGCAGCGATTTTTTGAAACCATCTATGCGACGGGAGAAAAAGATCGGATCATCCCCAATCCGGAAAGTCAGTGGAAAATATGGAAACGCGGGAGAGCCCAGGTGACCGGCGGAGAGTACAGTCCGGATGGTCAACGCCTGGCCTATGCTATCAATTTCCAGGGGAAATATCGCGTCTATATACGGGATCAAAGAGATGGAAGTCAACAAAAAATATTCCAGTACGGTACGCGCAATCCCTTCCTGCCCGTCGATGAGGAATATCCCTACGTGCGGTGGATCAACGACAGGGATGTGGCGTTGATCTATGAACGAAGAGATGAGGTATATATCAGAATCATCAACACGGAAACCGATGAGGTTTTTGAACAGCTATTTCCGGAGCGATTCGAAAGAATCTATGGATTCGATATCGTAGATGACCGGTATATCGTTATTTCGGCCCAAAGCATGGGAAATATTGACCTGTACCGGTACGATCTCAGGACAAGGCAATCCGACAGGTTTATGAACGACTATTTTGCGGATAAGTATCCCGAAATTATCGAGAACAATCTGGGCAGATTTGTCGCTTTCCAGTCCAACCGGGACAGATCATCCTGGACCAACTGGCAGTCCGACAGCCTGACCAATATTCAAACGGCAGATCTCTGGTTGATGGATCTCAATCATCCTTTGAATCTGTTCCCGGTTAGCCAGACCAGTACGGTCGATGAACAACTGGTGAAGGCAGATCATGAAAAATTCTATTTTCTCTCAACAGAAACCGGTATCACCAATCTCGCTGCCTTGTCTTACGAGATCGTGCCGGATGATTCGATTTATCTTCGACGGTTCCGGGCGGATCACTTTCTCATTTCCAAATCAGAGGTGGATAGCGTAGATCCGGGATTGCTCGTGGAAATGCCCGGTTTCTTGGCTCGGACATCTGACGTGGAGTTTTTAACCGATGTGCCCAGTCATTTGGAGTCCAGCATCGTTTCCAGCGGAGGATCAAAGGCATTGTTGACCTATGCTCAGGAAGAAGAGAAATTCGTGACTTTCGGGGAAACCATGCTCACCAACATCGATACCATACAACCCATTGCGTATTATCAGTATCTCGAACGAAAAGTAGAAGGACGGAAAAGATCAGATAGCCTGGCTTTGACTGAACTCGATACGACAAAAATATTTCAGACCCGCTTTTCCAATATTTATTCCAATAGCTATCTGGATAGCCTTTTTCGCTCCAAGACCGAGATTTTTACCAATCTCTCGTATATAAATTCTCAAAACGAATCCCTGGCGAGTAGTGATTTTATGGAAATCACCCGCACCAGGATCGTTCCGTACAGATGGCAGTTTTCGATTTTTGAGAGTTCGTTTGATGTCAGCAATGAAATTTTGTTCGACGGATTGGACAGTTACGCAGCGGAGGGTGGAACTTATCAGCGAACCCCCACCGGATTGCTTGGCAAAGTCGTGATCAAAGATTTGTTTGAGGATTATGAATTTGAGGGTGGCATTCGATTTCCTCCCAGTTTCAACGGCGCGGAATACTACGCAATCTACCGGAACAAGAAGCACAGACTGGATAAGAGCCTGAATCTCTACCGGAAGGTGCAGACCGAACGGATACCTACGGCCAGCGGACTACAGGGCGGGCAAAAATATGAGGTTCTTCTCGGCCAGGCTGCTGTGAATTACCCGCTTGATTTTTACAACAGCGTACGAGCAAAATTCACTATCCGGCAGGATAGAAATACGATAAAACCCACCACGGTGGATGAACTCAATACAGCCCCTGACATTGCTCAGAGGGTGGGACTCAAACTGGAATACGTTTTTGATAATTCCTTTATTTACAATCCCAATATCAGAAACGGAACCCGGGCAAAGATCTATGGGGAGGTGATGAAGAAATTTAATTTGCAGGTGATAGAAGACTTCAATCTCAAATTTGGGGAGGGATATCTGACGGCGTTTGGAGTGGACGCGCGTCATTATCTGCCGGTGCTCAAACACAGCATTTTAGCGGTACGAGTGGGTGCCGGGATAAGCCTGGGCAGCGAAAAGATCCTGTTTTATCTGGGAGGGGCTGACAATGAAATTATTCCTCAGTTCAATGACAATGGTCGAAACAATTACCGGTATACCTACGCATACCAGACCGTAGCGCCCAGTTTGCGGGGATTCAAAAGCAATGTGCGAAGTGGAAACAATCATTTGTTATCCAACATCGAGTTTCGGATTCCACCTTTCCAGTATCTTTTTGGTAAAAATATACAATCCCGTCTACTACGGGATTTTCAATTGGTCGGGTTCTTCGACGTGGGAATGGCCTGGGAAGGGCGTGACCCTTACGACCCCAACAATCCGATCAACTTCGTGGAAATCGATCGTCCTCCGATATTGCACGCCAAAGTCCAGTATTTCCGGGATCCTTTCGTGATGGGATACGGGGCAGGTGTAAGAATCAATCTGCTCGGCTATTTTATCAGAGGGGATTATGCGTGGGGGGTCGATTCCGGTGCAACTCTCAAACCGCGGATTCACGTTTCGCTGGGGTATGATTTTTGAATACAGCTATTAGTTATTAGCAGTTAGCAGTTAGCAGTTAGCAGTTAGCAGTTAGCAGTTAGCAGTTAGGTATT
>CALEIL010000111.1 GCA_937876435.1 uncultured Bacteroidota bacterium | reverse complement strand
CCAGCTCTCCTAACAAGGCAGGTAGCTGTTCCATCTGATCCCGGGTAAGTTCATGGCGACTGGCCTGATTGGTTTCCTGGATCGATTCTTTTTTCCCGGTACTCACGGTTATGGTGTTGAGTTGGACGGATTCGTCCAATCGGATGTGGATGACCGTATCAGCGCTGGCTGACCAGAAGATGGTATCACTGTTGTAGCCCACGTAACTGTATACCAATTTTCCACCGCCTGGTGGAACGGTCAGTTTGTAGTACCCTTTTTCGTTGGTCGTTGTCCCACGTTGAGAATTGACATCGAAAACATTGACTTCAATCAGCTCCTCACCAGAGCCAGATTCTTTTACGAATCCCCTGATGTGAATGTCCTGTGACATTCCCAAACAGCTGGTAAAAATCAGAAAAAGGGTGAATATAGTTTTTCCCATCATGGCTCCTGTTAGTTAACTGGCCTTCCGGGGGGTAGCGAAACAAAATTTAAAATGACCACCTTCCTGGGGTGGGTTCTTCCTGGTCTTATAGAGTTTGATTAACCATTCATTGGATAATACAAACTTCTTGCCGAAAATGGTTTACGTATATAAATCTAGTGTAAGATGAGTGTTAAAACAGATCGTTTTTACTCGATTTCATCCTCCTGATCGGGATGTATTGGTTCCGGGATGATATGATCAGGGACCTGTCCGCTTTTATCTTCATTTTTGTCAATTGGCTTTGTGTTCATCATGATATAATTTGCAACTGTAATACGAGAATAGTTGCTTTTATAGTACTCTGTTATCAGAATTTAACTACCATCAAACGTCTTCCTACCTGCCGGTGAAAGTCCACGGACGGGCAGCCCAGACAGACCAGAGTTTGCTCCGGAAAGGCGTTTCTGAGTAGCTCAGATGCAGGTATACTGGGGATAATTGGTAAAAGATTTGACAGCTCTGCGCATATTCCGAAATGTATTCACCTATGACACTCCTTACAACATCACGTTGTACTGAATCTGTTAAATTTCTGATGTTGATATGGCTCCTTGGTTGTAAAACGGGTGAGACATCCCATGTCTGGATAGGCAGGACCATCCTTCCTGGCATATAGGCGTTAAATTAAAAGTTATTTATTTCAGTCCGACTTCCAGTACGAGATCATCGGCCGTGATAAAAAGTGTTTTTTCATCCCCTGAAAAAGCACAATTGGACGTGTTTTTGCCGGTATAGATTCTAGCGAGCGGCGTTCCCCGTGAGTTGAATACCCAAAGACCTCCCGGACCAGAAGCAAATATGAACCCACTGCTGTGTACCTTCATTCCATCAGGTAATCCCTGCTGACCTTCCTGTCCTACCAGGTGGGTGACATCGTACAAAATTTTCCTCTTTTTTAGCTTTCCTTTTCTGGTCAATTTATATTGGTACCATACGGCATGGTGGGGGTCAGACACCGCCACGTACAGGTGATTCCCATCCGGGGAGAGGGCAATCCCATTGGGTCGGGTCAGCGAATCCAGTAAAACGACTTCACCTGATTTTTTCAGGCAGAATACACCGCAAAATTCGAGCTCTCTTTGGGGGTCGGCAGCCCGCTGGGGAAGTCCGTATATCGGATCGGTAAAGTATAAATTTCCATTTTTATCAAATACTCCATCGTTTGGGCTATTGAATCGTTGGCCTTTGTACCGCTCTGCAAGAGATTCGTAGATTGGTTTGGGATCATCCAGGGGTGCTTTCATCAGGCCAACCCGTCGCTCGCCGTGTTGCATCAGAACCAGGTTTCCCTCCTGATTCAAGAGCAAGGCATTGGATCCGGGTTCTTCCCCGGTGAAATGACTTCCAAGAAATCCGGAAGGGTGAAGATATTCCAGTGTACGACCGGTGCTGTCTATTTTGAAGACCTTATTTTGGGGGATGTCTGACACGAGCAGATAATCTCCGTCTTCCACATAGAGGGGACCTTCCGTCCACATAAACCCGGTACCGATGATTTCAATTTTCGCATCAGGGCTTAAAACCTGCTCGGCTTCCCGGTCGAGAATCTCGATGGAGAATCGATTCTGGGCGATACCCAGTCCAGGGATGAGTATTAATACACCGATTACTTTCAGAACTGAATATTTCCATTTTACCATGGCCACAGTAGATTTGAGGAGGTCCAACCAAATATCGTGAAAATAACTGAGATTGTGAATGCCTGGTGGATCCCATCAAAGGAATCATATCCTAAAAAGAGATTTCATTGTTTCCGGAAGGTTAGAGTTTTACAAATTGCCTGGATGAGGCGTGCCCATTTTGGATGAAAGTCAGAGTGTATACACCTGCGGCCAATGTTCTCACGTTGAAGATAGCCGGATTGTCAAGCGTCGGATTGAGCAGGGATCGGTATACCTCTCTGCCGAGCATATCATAGATCAGCACGTCTATGTTTTGTCCGGGATTTTTGACCGCGTAATTCACATGAAGACTTTCGGTGGCAGCGTTGGGATAGAGATTGACAAAGGTGATTGGTTTATCCGATTCGGGGATATGGTATCTGTTTCTCACGCACTGGAGGGTAGCCAGGGCATTGAGGTATCCACCCGTAGCGTTTTCATCGGAGAGGTCGGGAGCGGCCGTTGTATTTTGCAACATACAGGTTCGGATGGTTTCCGCCACACGCACAGGATCTGATCCGATCGCTCTGTTCATACTGTCCAGATTCAGGCTGTACGCCAGGCTGATTACTCCACTGATCTGTGGTGCTGCGAAAGAAGTTCCGGAATCGTCTATGAATTCTCCGGGGGCTGAAACCACGAGAATATTTTGTGCCGGAGCTGCGAGATCCACATTGATGACACCTCTGCCGGAATATTGATTCAAAAGAGTTTTGTCGATGGAATTGACTACGATCAATTTGTCCGAAGAACAAGAACTGGGCAAATCACCATGAACGTCTACGTTGACGTCCTGATTGGAAGTAGCACCCACGCTCAGGATTCCCACCGATCCCATTTTGGAATACATATTACAGAACAGGGGAGCATCTTCTTCAAAGAGACCATCCAGTCCAAATGAGCTGTTGGTTGCCACGATAAAAGCCCCTTTGGCTCCTTTGGTTTCGTTGTATGTTTTCCGCATTTGATAAAAATACTCGTATGCTTCTATTGTAGCGGCTTCTGTATTTCTCGCTTCGAGGGTCAGGGGTAGTATCTTTGCGTGCCAGTTGATACCTGCCACGCCCACCTGATTGTCACTTTTGGCTGCCATGATGGAAATCACCGCGTCGCCATGGTAGGTATAGTCGATGTAGTGATCGTCGCTATCGCTGTCAAAGTTCCATCCGTTGACATCATCCACGTAGCCATTGAGGTCGTCATCCAGGCCATTGCCTGGTATTTCACCTGGATTTTCAAAGAGCAAACCCTGCAGATCCGTACGACTGAAATCATACCCTGCTTCCAAAACGCCAATTACGGGCTGAGCGGAGCCGGAAGTGGTCAGACCGGTAGTCAGTTCCCAGGCCTCGGGCATTTTAATCAGATCAAGATACCATTGTTCGGGAAACTTTGGGTCGTTGGGTATGATCCTACGGGGTTGAAGTGTTCTGTTGGGTTGAAATACCGCGATATCCGGACATTGCGCGAGCAATGAGGATATGTCTGAGGACTGACGGGTACCTGTCCTTGCAGGAACCAGAAGCCACGCATTGATACTTCTGGCAATTTCCGTCAATTCAATGTGGATGTTTTTTTCAGAAAAATACTGGTGGATTCGGAGAGGATCACCCGTCTCAGGGATCTGGATGATATAGGAATTTTGCGACTGGGCACTAAGGTTCAATCCAGTAAACACCAATAGACCAGCGAGAAAGAAATAGCGAAAAATATACACGGAATTGAGATTATTGGTTGATAAATACCAGTTGATTATCACCTATAACGCACAATCTTCCGATATTATTCAACGGGTATTCTTCCAGGTTGAAAATATTGTTCCAGGGTGACGCCAATCCATTCTGGAGAGTGGATCGGTAGATCCGGTTGTCGCTCCCCATCCAGAAGTATCTATCTTTTTCCAGGTAAAAATCTTCAGCCCCCGGGATCGTTTTACATACGATTTTGACCAATCCGGTTAGTATATCGTACGATTTGATGTACCAGGTATCCTGGTTGTATTTGTGCACGAAATACAATACCCCGTTGGAACTGTAACTCAGAGACCTTCCGGCGTTATCGATAATTTTCTTCTTTTCGTTGGTCACCAGATCGATGTCGTACAGGTTCAGCTGATTGTTTTCTATCAGCACAACCGCCAACCTGTCAGGCGAAACGACATGGAAGTAGGCCACGTTGGTTTCAGGGATCACTTTCATGAGTTCCCGCCCATCATATTTCCAAAGTTCCTGAAATTCCGTTTCGGGATTCAACCGGATAAAATAAAGGTGATCTCCCTTGCGGGTAGGGGAAAACTCTCCATCGGGGGTGTCGGTGATTTGGCGGATCGATCGCCGGTTGATATTGAGTGCTACGATATTGGGATTGCTGTGATCTTTTTCGTTCCAGGTCGATGATAGGTACAAATCGCTTCCGGCTATGAACGGTTGATTATTGTAGCCTTTCGAATTGAATCCGGTCAACAGATCGAGTCTGGTCATTTCAAACTCTGAATCGGTCGGTGTGGTCCATTCCAGCAGGTAAGCATTCGAGGATTCCTGGGCAGCGGCTGTCCCGGTGAAAAGTAGCACGATCCCCAATGCTCTAATTGCATCAAATCCGAAATCTCTATAAGTATTTCTGTAATTTTTTTGACCTCTACTAGTGTTCTGATTCATAAGAAATTGATGCTTTTGGCAAGGTTATTTTTTGTTAGATCGAGAAGCAAACGTAGTCATAGTCTAAGTTATGGTGAGGCATGTTGAGGACGAGATGGTGAAAAAGAAGCCGCCAAAATTATTCGTAATTTATGAAACGGAGCACTAGCTTCCTTTGGCAACGTTTGACGTATTATTTGATTGAAATTTATTAACAGGCACCATATGGACGTATTGTCTTGAGCTCTTACCATTGAGGCTATTTTTTATTCGCTGAATTGAATATTCGGTTCCATCTTATTCCATCCGACAATTTACTATTTTTTAATGACATCCAGATAAACATAGGCTTCCCAACGATGTGCGTTTCCGGTACGAAACCCCAGAATCGGGAATCCTCCGAATTGTGGCGGTTGTCTCCCATCATCCAGTAGTAGTCGTAACGGAATGTATAGCTGGTGGCAGGGCTTCCATTGATGAGGATCTGGTCTCCGTTGATCACCAGATCGTTGTCTTCGTATATGTCGATGACCCGCTTATACATCGCGAGGTTTTGGGGAGTCAGTTCGACCGATTCTCCTTTGGCAGGGATATGTATGGGACCGTATTGATCTGTGGTCCAATCCGGAAATAAATCATCCCGATGCGGATAAAGCGCGTCGTCCATATGGCTCGGTGTGACGTAGGACACCTGGATATCATTTCCGAGATTTCGGATGGCTTCCACCTCGTCCTTACTAAGATTGTAATAATGATCCGCTGCCCTGGGATGATCATTGATATGGACACCTATTCTGTCCAGTGTATTGGTATTGATTTCCCCGGCGGTAGAGGTTACCCTGTAAGTAAATTGCACCATTTCGGGTTGATCGATCGCTTCGCCATTGATGTATACGATCCCTTCCCGAATCTCCAGATCGTCACCCGGTAGTCCGATTGTTCTCTTGATGTAGTGGTCCATTTTGTCCATCGGCCGCGTGATGATCGCATCGGGATTTACCTGACCCAGCATCCCGCGTCTGCGGAGGTCGTATACACTAAAGGTCCGTCCGGGGGTCAATACCACGCTATCTCCTTCCGGATAGTTAAAGACCACGTTGTCATGTCTTTCGATTTTCTCGAGGGCAGGAAGTCTGTAGTAAGGAAGACTGGGTTCTTCCAGATATGACTCCTTGTTCAAAAAACCAATCCTGTTGTGTAAAAGGGGTACCATGGCCACCGTCATGGGTGTCCGGATTCCGAAATTGACTTTGGATACAAACAGGAAATCACCCACTTCCAGGGATCCCTCCATCGATGAAGTAGGAATAATAAAGGCTTCTATCAAAAACATCCGGATGAAAGCGGCAGCAAAAACGGCGAAAACGAGCGATTCGATCCATTCCCGGCCAGCTCCTTTCTGGTATGGATTCTTCGATGTCAGTCTTTGAACCTTGAGTTTGTCACCGGCTTCATGGGCTTCTTTGATTTGCTCCCGGTATTGTCTTTCAAGTTGAACGATTTTTCCCTGGTAGGGTAAGTTCTCCCTGTCAATCAGGAAAAATGACAGCGGGGCATACACCACAGCCAGTACGGAATCCCAGAATCCAAGCTTCCCAAAAGATCGGGCCATGTCGATGGCCATTCCGCAGTATATAAATATGTTGACTATAGGGAAAAGTAACCACCAGGCAAACGATTTTTTACGGCCTATGATATGCGCCCACTCGGCGAAATTGACGCCTGGAATCCAGGCTTTTTTGGGGTCTGAGCCGGCCCGTCGAAACAAAGGGGCCAGGGTAAAACACAATAATAGATACGAAATCAGAACAAAAATTAATATTCCCACGAGTCGATAAATTTTCCATCAAATGTAATCAAAAATATAAAGATATCACCTACAAGCGAACACACAGTAATCCCCCGGGATAATTTAGATCAATATTGCAGAAATGTCGGTTGAATGGTAAGATTACCAGGTTGAGGGTTTCAAGATTAGCATATTAAAACAACTTGTTAGAGGGTTTAGAGGGTTTAGAAGGTTTAGATGGTTGAGGTAGTTTGATATCGAAAAACGATCATTGTAAACGAGCTCAATTTTACTCAGTTAGTCCAATCTGATTTTTCTCGACCATCTCAACCAACCTGATAAAGGGTTTAATACGTTTAGGATGGTAATATTATTCAACCAACTCAAATCATCCCAGATATTGGTTTAGAAGGTTTAGGAGGTTTAGATGGTTGAGGTAGTTTGATATCGAAAAACGATCATTGTAAACGAGCT
>CALEIL010000110.1 GCA_937876435.1 uncultured Bacteroidota bacterium | reverse complement strand
GACGTCAAAAGCGCAGGAATAGTTTTACAGCAAATCCTTGTTGTATCTTCATATTCTTTCACCTGGAACTTTCCATATTATTACATTCGAATCTGGAATTACAATGCAAAACCAGATTCGAAATATCACGATTTTATAGAGATATTTGGATATATAAAAAAATAGCCTGCCCCCGAAGGAGCAGGCCAGTAAAACCGGTTCTTTTTCTTGATCCCGATCAGGTCAAACTCCGTCGGACACCCGGAAAGCCACTTTGCATATGACTCCGTAGGAGGAGATTTTGCCGTCGCTAACATGGGCTTTCATGTCTTTGACAAATACCGAATCAATATTTCTTACGGTCTTAGCGACCTCAGCTACCGCATTCTTGACCGCATCGTCAAAACTTTCAGTGCTGGATCCGATGACTTCAATAACTTTTACAATCGCCATATTTATTATTTTTTGGTTGAAAAATCGAGTGATAAGTTAGGAAAAAACTTTTTGAAATCCAATTAAATAAGTGTTGAATTTATTGATGGGGGGATATAATCCTACATGGCATTCCCTGGAATGCACCTATGCTGTTGATCCGTACGGAAGAAAAATTTCATTATCATAGATGAAATTAATTGTCGTCCTCCTCACAGACTATGCAAAATATATATTGAATCACAGGCGGAACGATGAATGCACGGTTGAATTCCAGGTACATAATTCAATTTAACCGGTTCTTTTCACCACACTAAAGTGGCGAATTAAATTCTGGGCCTTGTGTCATATTTGCTTGCTGATGATGCAGAAATGATGGATGCGCTGACCTGGATGTGGATTGGTGTTAACGAAATTGCCTATATCCTAGCAATCCGATGCTCAAATCCGGTAAAACCAAGTGAGCCGAACATTCAATTCGTGGAATTTTGGAGGAGGTTTTTCCATTTCGAAGAACAATTTATCTCGATTGCTCTTCAACTCTGTCTTATTTTATCATCCTCCTTTGTAATTATCGAGGTAAAAGACCAGGAATTTTCTTTCAGGCTCCCCGTTTTCATCCTCCAATACGATGGGGTCAAGTTGTTCAACCGATTCGAAGTATCTGGAAAGCTCGGGTTTTACATTTTGGGTTTTATCCAGGTGCTTAAAACGGTTCTCGGAATCTATAAAAATCGCATCCTGACCAATCAGGTGATCCAACCGGGGATCCACTATGGAAAACTGAAGACCATCATGGCCAATCACATTTCCGGAGTATATTTTCTCATTGAGATGAAAGGTGAGCTGCGCGGAAGTTTTATATCCGTCATCAGAGAATATAAAAACGTCAGGATATTCCTTTTGTAGTGTTTGTACCCGGGTTGCCAATTTTTCCCAGCCCCACCAGGTGTCATCCGAATGGATGGGGAACGGGTAGTAAAAGACCTGGATTAAAAAGGCAAAATGGAAGATCAAACTCAAGATGATCTGGATCCTCACCCATTTTATCGGAATGTAATACACCGCCAACAGGATGCCGGTGATGTAAGCTGGCATAGTCCAATTGAGTTTGACCCAATATATAAGCGACAATAGCATAAATCCAAGAATCAGAGGGGCGCTAAACCACCACAGAAACCATTGTTGGCTGTCGGGACGAAACCGGGTCCTGAAAAATTGTCTTGTGACCTTGAATACTGCCACCAGCACAAAAGCATAAACCACAGGTAGCAAGACAAACATTTGGGTGCCTATATTTCCGAAAAAGTTTTTCAATTGAATATTCCAGATACTCATATCATCGACACGTTCGCTTGATTGGAATCGGATTGACATCCAGTCATGTTGAATATTCCATATGATCACGGGACTGATAGCCAGCAGGAAGACCACCAGGCCTGCGTATGGGCCGATACCACGAAGCAATTTCCTCTTTTCGGGTAAGGTGATCAGATAGCCACCGATGCCGACCCAAAGAAAGATGGCTGTATATTTACTGTCAAATGCCAATCCCGACATAAGACCAGCGAGAACCCAATGTTTTAATTGATTATGCTGGACAGCTTTATAGAAATACAGAACGGAAAGCGACCAGAATAGTAGCAATGGAACGTCTGGGGTGGTCACCAGGGAAAGGATGGATATCATCATCGTCGACAAAATGAGATAGACAGATCTTTCCAGCAGGAATCCTTCAAAAAAATTCCTGGCCAGTCTATAAAACACCATGACCGTCAAACCTGTTACTATAAAATTGGTCAATCTCACTCCGATGACGGATTTTTCGAATATAAATGAAAATGTTTTGAGCATCCACGCCACCATTGGGGGATGATCAAAATACGAGAGATCGAGATGCTCGCTGTAAAAATAATAGTAGGCGTCCTGTGGCATCATACCCATGGTAAATATCAGGACGAAGCGGATCATCACCACGATTATGATGCCCCAAAGTATAAAGTGGACAGGACTGGATCGCAGGTGAGTGGACATTCGAATATTAAGTTTTCATCAATTTTGCATCGCTAAAGATCGATTAATTTATTAAATTTTCCGGAATTGGTCGCAAGGATCTCCGCAAACGGTATCAAGGGAATTGATTGGTGTTACGGTACCTATTGGTAGAGTAGTACTTCGGGGAAAGAAGTGAATCAGCGGAAATGGTTGGTCTATTTAGCTTAATAGCTGTAAGGGGACTGGCGACCGGTTAAATAACAATATTATTGAGGGAGAATTCCAGTGAGATGTTGAGGATGACACGGTGCTACGCAGTGTTTGCTCCACTATCGTGTGGGAACGAGTAAAAAAATAAAAGCCGGAAAGAAATGCATCTTTCCGGCTTCATATTGCAGCCCGTAGGGGAATCGAACCCCTGTTACCAGGATGAAAACCTGGCGTC
>CALEIL010000109.1 GCA_937876435.1 uncultured Bacteroidota bacterium | reverse complement strand
TGACAAAAGTTTCCTGCTTTCTGGATCGCTGATGGTTGTATGGCACTAGTCAAATTTTTCGCACAGGATTATCCAAATACATTAAATTTTTTCTTGATATATTCTGCGCCCCAGAATGAGGTGAAGTAATAACCTATATTTTTGAGATTGAGTGGAGATCGCAAAAGATAAAATCTCGCCAGATCCATTTGACCCATCAAATAATAGTACCTCGCCCGGCTGCCATATAATCGTCCGTAGGCTTTTTTTACCTCCTGTGGATATTCTTTGACATATTCTTCAATGTGCATCAATGAGAAATGAAAGTCTCGTTTTCTATATACCTCATTGAGTGATAGATTGTGGCCATCCACGTATCGCAGGTATAAGGATTGATTGAGCTCGATCGAGTCTCTGCCATGAAACAACCGGAGTATCCAGTCAAAATCTGACATCCCAAACACTTCTTCAAACAATATATTTTTGAGCTCACTTCTGTAGATAATACTTCCCATATAGGAATTTTGTCCTTTATGTGATTTTGACAATTTATTCAGAAAGGTCTCATTGGATTCGTAGTAGATTACATCTTTATCCAGAGGTTTCAATTTTTCCGTCATACCATTTATCGGGATGGATATGAGAGAATATCCGGAAGAGACGATGGGTGCGTTATCAAGATGAGGGAGCTGAGTCATCAATTTATGCGGTCGCCATTCATCATCGTGATCCACTATACAGATATAATCTCCTCCTGCACGTCGCAAGCCCATATTTCTGCCTTTATTAGGGCCCCCCGAATTTTCATTCGTGGTCAATACAATAGCATCAAAATGGCTCACCAGTTCCACGGTTCGGTCGATGGAACAGTCATCTACCACGATCAATTCTATTTCAAATTCCTGACCTAGTCCTTCCTGGTTCAGGATTGAACGCAAAGTTCTTTCAATCGTCCGTTCCGAATTGTAGGTAGTGACTATGACTGATACTGTTTTAATCATATTGAAGGATTTTGGGGTGTTTGGGGATAGCCAGCGTGTACGTCCAGCTTATCCGTGTTTAGCATGCTTCTGTCTGCCGGGCAGACCTGATATTTTAGGAAATTTAGGTATTGTTTCTGTTGCTGAAAATCTGATTTAGTGATCTTGAGTAAATATGAGGTCAGAAATATACAAAATATATATTACAAGTTATTAAAATATTTTAATAATTATTATTGAGGGGATTGCGATCAGCATAACTGCAAAATATTCTATTGGAAAATAGGTGATTAACCAGCGAAAAGCTGTTGAACCGATGCGGTGGATGACTACAACGATCATATATTTTTTAAACAATATGATCCTCTTTGACTTTTTGTATCTGACAGTCCAGAATCGGATAGAAAAGATTCCTATCTTAGATGAGGCGCTGGATACGATTCTTCAGATTCGCAGCCATGCTGGTGATATCGGGTGAAAGATTAAAGTAAAGAACGACTCCCCCGAAGACCAGGGCAGTGGTTCCTGATTTTGATAGGATATCGAGCAGGGCAAAACCACTTTCCGGAATCGTGTACCCCAGCAAGAACGCTACCGCACCGACGGCTATCACCGCAAGGTGGGTCATGGAGAATGGCTGCATTCTGAAGCGGAACCACACAAACACAAACTTTGATATATTGTACATGGACATGGAGATCAGAGTGGCCATGGCAGCACCGTTGATTCCAAACCGGGGAATCAGGTAATAATTTAATGAAATATTTATCACTCCCAGCATCAATATCAGAAGGACATTCCATTTGTAAATGCTGGAATAACTTATAATATGGTCATTCAAACCACCGGACATATCGACGACCCTGGCGAGACCTAATAGGAGAACGACGTATTTTCCCTGGATCAGAACATCGTACTTAGAAGAAAGGGAGAATATCGATTCCAGACTGACGTAAGTGCAAATCAGCATGCCCCATCCAACGCTCGATAGGGCTATTGATGATGACTTGTACAATTTTTTCACTTTTTCCATATCGCCATCGTACAGGTTTTGAGCTATGATGGGCGCAGAAATTTCCTTGATCGATTGGTAGGGAGAAGCTATGATCCCGGCAATATTGTCCGCTATGCTAAATATTCCTGTGCTGGAAAATCCGAGCAGTGAAGCGGTCATGATCGTATCAATCCTAAACGCAACCGTCGAACCAAGACTGGCAAATACCCCCTGGAAAGAATACGAGGACATCCTTCCCAACAATTTTTTGGAAATAAAACTAAAATTGGGTTTTAGGTACAATTCTCCAAGTTTGTAGGTATATACGATCAGAGATAGCAGGATCAAAAGCTGGATCAAAATGAGACCCCATTTGAAATGAGATTCCAGGATGAGGTGAAAATAGATCAGGATGATCAATATCGGCAGACCTATCTTAAGATACACCGAATTGAAAATGCCGGGAACAACGATTCTTTTAAAGTTGGAGATATACAATGTGGTGACAATAGAGAGGGCTGTTATAAATGCCAGAATGCCCGTTTCCAAAACATTTTCAGAAAATACTTTGACATCCATATTGATCGATCTCAATATGCCATAGAATGCATCCCCCAGATATACATCAGGGAGCCCAATATGAGAAAACATACCGTGGTTATCAGGAACAGGAAAACCAGAAAGCCGTGATGGCCGGTGTCTTTGTCCCGGAACACGGGAAAAAACCGAACCACAAGACTATTGGTTCCAAAAGTCAATACAGGAATAAGCAGTGCGGCCATGCTTATTAAAAACCGGGCCACCCCATAGAGGGTCTCTTCAAGTGGATAGATATAAAGCGTGGATATCAACCCTATGAGTACCCCAAAATAACTTATAACGGTTTTTTTAAAACCTTGTCTTCCGATTATACCCATGGAGTTTTGCTATGCTTATCAGAATGTGCTCCGAAAGGTAGGTAATTTCACCTTGATTATACCAGTCTCTTACCTGATGAGGAGATCTTTTGATTACTGGATCATGCCGGCTTTCTATTGCGTCGGATATCTATAGAGGGGACCACCGTGCTCTGGCATTTCAGTATAT
>CALEIL010000108.1 GCA_937876435.1 uncultured Bacteroidota bacterium | reverse complement strand
GCGACCGGGATTTCATAGATCCACCGGAATACCCCTGCCTGATATTACCACCAGGTCTTTGTGTGGAAAGGGGAAGGTACGAGTTTGAGATAAATTTTCGTCAATGGCCGGCTGAAGAGAGTTATTATATTGTTTACCAGCGATGTTGCCGGAACAATACGATTTCCAATATTGTCGATCCCGGGGACATCGGGGCGACGTATTTTGTGGAAATCACTCCGGAGTCTATGGAAACCTGCAACAGTAGTCCAACGTTCAAAAATTTCCCACCCACCGTCGTATGTGTGGGTCAGGAATTTGAATTTGATCATTCGGTAGACGATGCAGAAGGGGATTCCATCGTTTATCGGTTTGGGACTCCCCTGGAGGGTGGAGGTTTGGCCGGAAGTTCGATAACGACACCAGGCGACCCCTCTTCCTGTTCCGGTGTGAAACCAACTCCTCCCTGTCCCCCTCCTTTTCGAAAAGTAGAGTTCCGGTCGCCCTTGTATTCGGAGTCAAATCCCATGGGTGGGGATCCGCAGATCTCGATCGATCGTCATACGGGCCTGATTACCGGAGTGCCCATGATTCAGGGGCAATTTGTCATCACCGTAGTGGCGGAGGAATACAGAAGTGGGCAGAAAATCGGAGAAATAAATCGCGATTTTCAGTTCAATGTGGCCCAATGCGATCCGACCGTTTTCGCCCGGATCGAATCGGCTCTGGTGATCGATGAATCCAACGCCATTATGAGATCTTGTGGTGAATTTACGGTGCCATTCCGGGACTCGAGTTACGAAGCGCGGTTTATCAATTCCTATAAATGGACTTTTAATATCAATGGAAAAGAACAGGTATATACCGAGAAGAATATTGAAGTAACCTTTCCTGAATTGGGGACTTATACCGGTCAATTGATCGTCAATGAGGGAACGCCCTGCAGCGACAGTACCGATATTGATATTGCGGTATTGCCTGACATCGGGGCCGAATTTGATTTTGAATACGATACCTGCATCGCCGGGGATGTGGAGTTTACCAACACCTCATTTTCTGACGCCCGGGGCGGAATAACGGATTACATTTGGGAATTTGGTGATGGGAACAGATCTTCTGTTTCGGAACCCAGCCATTTTTATCAGTCTTCCGGCAACTGGGATGTCAGCCTGACCGTGGTAGATGGCAATGATTGCAGGGAAACGGTTTCAAGAACGCTTCCATATTTTCCCGTCCCACCCGAAGAGGCCATCCGGACCCAAATTGAAATCGGATGTTTGCCCGCTGCGGTGCGGTTCGAGAATTTGCCACCTCCGGTGGATCCCACCTACGATATAACCTGGGATTACGGAGACGGACACACTGGCGAAGGTTATCTTCCTGTTCATATCTACACAGAAGAAGGAGAGTACGACGTCCGGGTCCATGTGGTTTCTCCCATCGGATGCGAAGTTTCGGCATTTTTCCCGCGAATGATTACTACCCAACCATCACCGGTAGCGGACTTCGATTACAACCCCGCGCGTCCCAGCAATCTCGATAAAATGGTGACATTCAACAATAAGTCCCAGGCTGCAATAGCCTACTCGTGGCAGGTGGAGCGCATTGGTCAATTTTCGAGCGAAGATCTGGTCATCAATTTTCCCGACTCCGGTATCTACAGGGTATCGCTGATCGCTATCCACGAAAACGGATGTATGGATACCCTGACCCAACCACTTGACATCGAACCCATCGTGTTGTATACGGTACCCAATGCGTTTAGCCCCAATGATGACGATGTAAACGACAGTTTTCAGGGGGTAGGTGTATTCGTAGGAATGAAGGATTTTAAGATGGAAATATTTGACAGATGGGGCAACACCGTTTTTACCAGTACAGATCCCACGTATGGTTGGAGTGGCTTCATCGTTTCGGCCGGGATTGATGCTCCTCCGGGGACGTACGTCTATCAGGTGAACTACCTGGATGCCCGGAATCGCCCCAAACAACTTTATGGGGAAGTTTTGTTGATAAATTGAAGATCTGGTTGGTTATAATAGAAATAAAATTTATCTTTGCACCCGCTATGCCGGAAAAGTTTCTGGTGGAAATGGTCAAACAGTAATATTTAAGATAATGGACGCGATTAAATTTGTTCAGCAGCAGAATTACGAAACCAAGGAATTTCCGGAATTTCAAGCCGGAGATACGATTGAGGTGGTATATAATATTGTAGAAGGAGGAAAAAAGCGTCCTCAGGCTTTTCGCGGTGACGTGATTAAGGTAGTAGGATCCGGTGAATACAAAACTTTCACCATCCGGAAAATTTCCAACGGCATCGGGGTAGAAAGGATTTTTCCTTTCAATACGCCCAATATCATCGAAATCAAATTGCTGAAAAGAGGCCGTGTCAGACGCTCTCGCATCTATTACCTCCGAAATCTGGTAGGTAAGAAAGCTAAGATCAAAGAACGAAGAACCTTTAAATAAGGCTTCTTCCCTTATACTCCGTCAGGATAAAGATTTAAGAATCATTCGAGGATATTTTGAGTCAGGTCAAGGCGC
>CALEIL010000107.1 GCA_937876435.1 uncultured Bacteroidota bacterium | reverse complement strand
AAATTGATCGATTTCATGGGGCGCAATCCCAAATTTGGAATCTTCCTGGGCAATTTTGATTTGCAATAGGACAGAAACCACTTTTTCTGCGCGCTTTCCCTGTTTGTTAATTTCTTTGGCCAGGGATAACCGGTCAAGACTGTGAACCAATGCCACGAATGGAGCGATATATTTGACCTTATTGGATTGGAGATGGCCGATCATATGCCAGTGGATATCATCGGGCAAATCATCTACCTTATCGATAAGTTCCTGAACTTTGTTCTCTCCAAAATCTCTTTGCCCCAGATCATAAATTTCCTTGATCTTATCCGGAGCATGTGTTTTTGAAACAGCAACCAGGACAGCCCCGGCATCTGAGGTTTCTTTTTTCAATTCCTCTAAACTCATTTGAATCCGTTTAAAACAATCCGTGCAATTGACTTGAGACTTTATCGATCACCGTACCGAGATCAGTAGGATCATTTTTGAAGTCCAGTTCATCAGAGTTGATGATCAGTTTGGGTCCCTCGTCATAGGTTTTAACCCAATCCTCGTACCGTTTGTTTAATTTTTTTAAATAATCTAAACTCATACTACCCTCGTATTCTCGACCCCGGTTCTGGATATGGGCAACCAGGGTGGGGATGCTGGCCCGCACGTAGATCAAAAGGTCGGGTGGAGATATCTGTGCATTCATGGTTTGAAACAATTGGAAATAATTATCGAAATCCCGCTTGGACATCAATCCCATGGCATGAAGATTGGGTGCGAAAATATAGGCATCTTCGTAGATTGTCCGGTCCTGAATCACCGTCTGATCTCCATTCTGTATCTGTACAATCTGGGCATATCGGCTATTCAAAAAATAGATCTGCAGGTGAAATGCCCATCGTTTCATGTCATCGTAGAAGTCAACAAGGTAGGGATTCGCCTCCGTGTTTTCAAAATGGGCTTCCCAACCAAAATATTTGGAAAGACTGTGGGTAAGGGTCGTTTTTCCGGCTCCAATATTGCCGGCAATTGCGATGTGTTTCACTTTCTCCATAGCGTCTTCGGTGCACTATTGTACGAAAATATCAATACAAAACCTGCATTTCTTTAACTTTTTTTAACATCAGTTTCCTGATAGCTCCGTCGATAACTTCCGGCGAGAGCCGATTAGAGCATTTCGTTCACTTCCATCTGTCGAAAAATTTGATTATAAAAAATGTATAAACCGGATGGATTTCCACAGACGATCAGTCAAGATAAACAATATAATGTCCATTGATACGAAAATCTAGGTTGGAATATATCATATTGACCCGGGATACGCTTTTCCCAAATGATTGACTGATCGGCCCCCTATTTCAACCTTCCGAGATTATTCGAATCCACTTTGATCCGCGTTTTGTTAAAGGTGAAATGAAATGTCTGGACAATTTAGCCAGTAATTCATATAGTCCATAAACCGCAACCCTTATCCCTGGCGGAAGAAGTGTGAAGCAGGATCTGCGGGAGAACCTTCCCATCTGCAGGATCTGCGGGCGATTTGCCTTCAACCTGAATCCAACCCCCTCAACCGTAAAGATATTTCAGCTATTCAGCCCTATTACAAGCTTTCTTCCGATTCCTTCCCTCGCAAAAATTCATAAAATTTATCAAATTCCTTCTGGTAAGTCAGCCCCACACCCAGTTTGGAGGTTTTCTCAAACACGTAAGGTTCGGTCCTCTGATAAAGTTTGGCGATCAGCCGGTTGTCTTCCGTAATGGAATACTCGACCACAAAATCATGGGTGATCAGTGTGTTGGAAGTGACCGCAGAACCGGTTTGTAAATTGGCTTCCATGGTCACCTGAAGTCTGTTATCCAAAAAACCGATTTCGGGTTGGACAACAAACTCGTTCCCCGTTTTGACTACTGCCTGAGCCTCCGCAGTGTAATTGTTTCGATAGACATTGTAACCGATGTTGAGTTCCACAGAGGAAATAAATGGAACTTCATCGATTGATTCCTGAAGATATTGGGTCAGAAAAAATGACAATTGATTGGTAATGACCTCAGATACCGTGTTGACCACTGTTCCATCTATATTGACCACAGAAGAAACACTGGGGATAAAGGACCGGGCGATCAGAAGTCCAAAAACCTGTTTATTGATCTCATTCTGATCATCCGCGATCACCCGGAGACGGTCCTCCACATAATTGCGGACCTGGCCGGTCAATTCCGGAAATTCCATATCAAAAGTAATATCCGGAGCAAAAAGATCCCCCCGCAAATGCAAAAACAAATCCACGTCGGTGGCATTTTGAGCTAATTCCGCCAAACGGTCGTTTTGTCCGATATATTCCAGGATAAAGTTGTAAGGTGGGGTACGAACTGAGTATGAAGCATCTATATCAATCTGAGCATTGAGCGGATCCCCGGTCCAGGTGATGGTCCCCCCCTGATTGATCCGAAACATTTTCCGCGTAAAATTGAGTTGTGCAAACTGGTATTCTCCCGACACTACCTCGTAGGTCCCTCTCATGGTGAAATTTCCCGCCCTGGTCAGTTCGATCAGGAGTTCGCTGTTGCCTCTGGCCCGTAAGATGTCTCCCGTAGATTCATCGAGGATGATGGATACCTCACAATCCGGCGTCAACGTAAGATTCACAGCCAGATTCAGTCCCTCGATTTGAACGAATGAATTGTCATCCGTGGCCAGCACTTCCTCGAAGGAATCATCCGAAACGAAATCGATAAAGAATGCTTCCTCATCGCTTACTGAGATGGTGGACGATATAGGGATTGCTATCTGGGAGGTAGGGCCGGTTTCTGCCTGTATGGACATATTGAGCTGATTAAACGGCCCCCGAATCTCTATCGTGGCACTCCCCACTCCCCTTCCATAAAAGGGCATCCCGGCGGTTTTCCCCGTACTCAATAATAAAAATTTTTCCGTAGTCACCTCCGTATCCATCCGAAAATTGCGGAGATGGTCATGTCGTATTCCACCGGAAGCATTGGCCAGATTGCCTTCCGTATCCATCATGTTGATTTCATCAAACGCAATCAATTGATTGTCGATATCAACGCTGGAATTAATAAATTCATACGTTGTCCCCAGGAGTGGAATATCGGTCTGTCCGTTGATTAGCACGCGACCCGCAATGTCGGGTTGATCGCCATCGCTGGTCAGATTGATTTCTGCGTTGACGTATCCTTTTGTGTTGTCGATGATGTTTCCAATAAAGAATTCCAAAACCAGGATGGGAAACTGAGTGGCCCTGAGCCCAAAATCAAAACGGGGCACTTTATTCCCCGCTGTGTTGAACAAGTCGTATTGTCCATCTACGGACAGAGATTCCCGTCCGTCTTTTTCCACCTGGATCTCTACGGTAGCCAGCTCATCACTTCCCAGGGTATAAAACAACGAATTGAGCCGGCCAAACGGTTCTTTGTTGATCATCAGTCCTTCGATCACAGTTTCTACTTCCAGCCCCGTGAGGTCGTTGATATTTTCCACACTCAATATCACGTTGGCTATCCCCCCAAAGGTAAATTTATTGCCCGGGAACAAACCGTTGAGAAATTGTATATCCAGATTGCGAAGACCGGCAATCAGCGATTGATCCGTAGCGCTTTGTATAAACAAATTCCTTTCTCCGGATTGAAATACGAAATTGTCAAAAAACAACTTGTTCTTGCCAATTTCGATCGAATTATTGGGATTCAATGCCCAGATACTATTGAGCAAGGTAAAGGAAGAGGAATCTAGAGAGAGCGTCATCGCATCGTTTGCATCAAACCGGTTAAACCCAGCCAATTGGATATCGTTGAACACGTTATTGATCGTATTGGTTTTGAGTGCAAAATCAAATTGATCACCCACCAGCCTGGTTTGCAACTGAGAGGTACCGACGCGGACCCCTCCGGCATTGAGGCTATCGAGGTACACGATCCATTCATTATCCGTGTTGCTCCCACTGGCATTGATATTCAGAGATTCAACCCCCACATCCTTAAACTGAATTTTAGGTGCGGAAGCCTGAAAATAATACTCAAAGTAATCGGCACCCCGGTTTCGGTACGTCAGCGAAAGATTGAGATTTCGGATCGTGTCGAGTTCCGGATTTATGAGATTGGCAAATTCTTCCGTATCATTGACATCGATGATCATGGTGAAGTCATTGTTGTAGATGGAATCGGTTTTCAGCTCCCATTCAGGCAAATACCGCACAACCCGGGGATGCCGGCTCGCAATGATTTCGTACGTGGTCCCCAGAATATTTTCTATATTAAACTGGCCGTCGATGTCCACGCTGAGGATATCCGAGATCAACCGCCAATCCTTGAAATTATCGCCCCACGATCTTGCATCAAACGTGATCACGTCCATGTTGTAAAAAACGGTATCATCCCGGATCAACTCGAGATCGTTGATCCGCGCGTATCCGTTGAGACTATCGATCGGAAACGCCGTCATTTCAATGTCCAACTGACTCGACAACTTTATATTTTGTTGCGTCAGATTGAGCGCCCTGAGATTGGAGTGATGGATATGACCATACGCCACGATATCTGTTATTCGGGTAAAATCTATTTTGGTGTCCAGATCAAACGCTATCTCGGGCTGGTTCATCGCTATGTGCCCCAGGAAACCATTGTTCCCAAAAAAACCATTGAGGCTGATGTTCGAGTATTTAAACCCGTTGAAATAGATGGAATCCACCGTGGTCTGCAAATGTCCGCTCAATTCCTCCAAATCAAATTCTGTCCCCTCTTCCAATTGAATCGCCATGGAAAGCTTGCCAATATTGGGATTTTGAATAAATCTTCCGAGGTCAAAATTATCCAACTTCAGACTCCCGTCGTATTTTTTATTGAGCATATCAATAGCTGCCAGCACGTGTACCTTTCCCAGTTCTGTATTGATCCTGGTGTCCACGTTAACCCGCTTGCCCCTTAAATTTATATTTCCGGTCAGATTCACATATTCCAGTGAATCAACCCCAGACGGCAGGTTTATACCAGGAAATTTTTGCTTTATAAAATAAACCGGTACCCGGCTGTTGGCAATCCTGGCAGTGACCCTTCTATCGGGCTGCAATATATCGGCCAGTTGACCCGCCCCCCGAATAAAAGTATTTCCTTCCCCTACCCGCCAGTTGGACAAAGTCATATTATCGAGCGTCCCGGAACCCGTCAGGGAAAGATCATACGCATCTTTTATATTATTGCGCATAAAACTCATATCCTTCATCCCGGGAAGCAATCGTCCCAGATCTTCCAGATATACCCGGCCTTGCGGGATCTGAATGTCGATCATGACTTTATCTTTGAACTGACCCAATTCTGAAGGAGTATTATATCTAAAAGTCAATTCCCCCCCCAGTTTCGATTGACCGTAGTCCAGATCCAGATTTCTTACCCGCACAAATTTATCAGTCATTTCC
>CALEIL010000106.1 GCA_937876435.1 uncultured Bacteroidota bacterium | reverse complement strand
CCAAATTATTCTCCGTAAAATGGGATGGAAGTGAGCTGAAATCCATCGCCGACCATCCGTTGTCAAGACCCACACTGTCCAAAGACGGCAAGTCGTTTTACTACCTGTCCGGTGGAGAAATGAAGGTGTTTAATATCGCTTCCAAAAAATCGGAAACCATCCCCTTTCAGGCCCGGAAAAAGATGGATTATGAAGAGGAACGAAATCAGATCTTCGGAGAGTTGTGGAGAGTGCTCAACGACCGGTTTTATGACCCTCAGTTCCACGGCAAGGATTGGAATGCCCTCAGGGAAAAATACAAACCCTGGGCTATGAAAGCTTCGACCACTCAGGATTTCAGGGACATGGTCAATGCGATGCTGGGGCAACTCAATGCCAGCCATATGGGATTGTACGGGTCCAATCCGGAAGATACCGAATCCCTCAGTACGGGTCGTCTGGGGATCGAGGTCCGGCCCGTCTCCGGTGGTGTCGAAATCACCCACGTAGTCCCCAATAGCCCGGCTGACCGGGAAGATAGCCAACTGAGAGAAGGGGACGTGATCCGGGCGGTGGATGGCCAGCAGATCGATGAAACGATCAATTTTTGGTCGACCTTGATGGAGAAAGAGAATGAAAAGATATGGCTCCGTGTCAATCGGGGCGATGAAATGCAGGACGTGTATATCCGGCCGGCTAATTCGATTGGATCCCAGTTGTACGAAGAATGGGTGGAAGATCGTCGTCAGCTCACGACCCGGTATTCAGATGGCCGATTGGGGTATATCCACATTCAGGGGATGAACTGGCCGAGTTTTGAAACGTTTGAACGCGAACTAACCGCGGCGGGCTACGGAAAAGAAGGGTTGATTATCGACGTCCGATTCAATGGAGGGGGCTGGACGACGGATATGTTGATGACGGTCCTGATGGTTGCCCAGCACGCGTATACCGTGCCCCGGGGTTCCACCCAGGATCTCACCAATCACCGGGAATTCAGCGGTCATTATCCCTTTGGTGAACGATTACCGCTTTCGGCCTGGACCTTGCCAGCCGCAGCCATATGCAATCATTCCTCGTATTCCAACGCGGAGATTTTTTCCCATGCATTCAAGAACCTTGGTCGGGGACCCCTTATTGGCGAACCTACCTTTGGCGCCGTCATATCGACCGGTGCACACACTCTGATGGATGGTTCCTACGTCCGTATGCCCTTCCGGGGCTGGTACGTGAAGGCCACCGGTGAAAATATGGAAGGGACACCCGCTGTGCCCGATCACGTCCTCCTCAATCCACCGGGTATCAAGGCCAGGGGCGAGGATCCTCAGTTGGAAAAGGCCGTGGAGGTGCTGCTGGACAGTCTGTCAGATTAATACAGGCGGAGGCATTTTTATCCGACACCCGGATTGCGTTCGCTCCGATTATTCCTTATTGGATAAAAACCCGTCGGTGCGGAACGAAGGCGCCGGCAGTTTCTCTGTATTGTAGAGGGTAGCCTCAGGGCAATTGGAAAATCCATACCGGACGACCTGGGGATCTGAGACCTGGGTCGACCAGACGGTAATCCTGGATCCCCCCGAAAAGGATGCTTCCGCGGGGACGAAATTTCCATCCTGACCAGCAATTTCAAACCCTGTCAACGGTTGGCCAAAAGTGGAAAATCCATTTCTGGCGTGGTCAAAAGACAAAATGATTTTGTTGTCATCGGTTTTTTCCATCGATTTGTAAATCGGACCGCTGTATTCCATGCCATCGTAGCCGTAGGTCTGGGATAGAGCCCAGAGCGCCAATCGCCGGCCCACGTCCTTTTTGTTTCCCGGGTGCACATTGGTACAGTGTCCGAGATCTATCGTCCCTGCCATACCGGTATGGGGCACGCTGAGCATGGTCTGGAGTTGTGCCTCTCTCAGGTAAGCAGAATTCATGACTTTGTAGTTGCTGTACGGAGCAATCTCTGCAAAATAAAACGGCATGTCCGGTTTCTTGAAATCCTTGCGCCACAGCCGGATCATATCGGAAAATAATTGAGCGTACTGGTGGGCGTTGACGACGTTGTTTTCTCCCTGGTACCACAGAAAGCCCCGGGCCGTGAACGGTACAAATGGTTTGATCATCCCATTGTACAGCAGGGTGGGAGCGTGGTTGGGGGCCTGGTCTGGTACTTCGGTGGGGAATGCGGTGACGCCTGAGGACTGCAGTGACGCTTTGTCCATCCAGGCTTCTACCCTGGAGCCTCCCCAGGCGGTAATGATAAAGCCCACAGGCACGTCCAGGACATCTTCCAGGATCCGTCCGAAAAAATAGGCCGCAGCACTAAATTCAGGAGCCGTTTCGGTACTGGACACCTCCCATGAACCCTTTATATCCTCCCGGACTTCCACGCTGGGAACCCGGTCGGCGGTAAACATTCTGATGTTGGACTGATCAGCGTGAAGAATCGCATCCCCGGCTCCATATATGGGCTGACTGTAGTATCCCTTCAGTGGCATGACCATATTGGACTGGCCGGAACAAATCCACACTTCACCTATCATAACATTTTGCAAGGTGATCTTATCATTTCCGGAAATGGTCAGGGTATATGGTCCGCCGGCTGCCGGAGTGGGTAGGTGTACCTGCCATTTCCCCGTCTGATCGGCCTGTGTGGTAGCTTTTTGTCCCCAGCTTCCTTCGACCGTAATGGATTGATTGGCGTCATCCCAACCCCAAATGGCTGCTTCCTCCTGTTGCTGTAGAACCATATGATCAGCAAAAAAGGTAGGTAATTTTGTTTGTGCCCGGGTCAGGAACGGCGCCAGGAACATAGCGATAATGGCAATGTGTAGGTAAATTCTTTTCATGGATTTTGATTGGATGGTCAATAATGGGTAGTTAAAAATAAGGTTTGAATTTTTCAAATATGGACTCGTCGATCATCAGAAGAGGTCGTTTTTGAGTATCTATTTTAAGATTTTGATCACCAGTGTTCGGTGTTTTTGAAACGAAATGAGCGGTAATATAAAAAATCATTCTTTGAAATAGTCAATATTTTTTGACACAACTTCTTTTCTGGGGTAAGTAACATCTTTTTTTTACATTTAAGTCATTTCGCCTCGGACTCCGGGAGGAATCAGGAGCGGGAATTAAAATTAAAAATAAGAAAAATGAAAATTAGACCTTATGTTCTGAAAGAAACCAATT
>CALEIL010000105.1 GCA_937876435.1 uncultured Bacteroidota bacterium | reverse complement strand
GTCCATCAGCTTCCAATCCATAGATGGAGTGCATTTCATAACCTTCGTGATGGACAGTAAGTCCGGATGTATTGACCCCTTTTAAGTCGAGAACCTTATTTTTGACATCAGAGAGATTGAAGCCAATCTGGTATTTGAATTCATTCTCCCAATCTCCGTAATTAATTCCGAGTTCCCATCCCCTATTTTCTACTTTTCCAGCGTTCTGATCTGGGGCTCCCAGTCCCACGATCAATGGAATGTCCAGAGCCAATAATATATCGTCCGTCACTTTGTAGAAATACTCCGCTACCAGATTCCATCTGTTCAGGAAAGTTACATCCAGTCCTACGTTGGTCGCGGTAGTTGTTTCCCAGGAAATTTCAGTATTGGCCAGGCTGGTTAACCCTGCTCCATTTATGATTTGATCATCAAACACGTATCTCAGACCCAGGTTGATGTCACTCGAGAAGGGGTAGGTTCCTATCCTTTGATTACCCAGCTGGCCCCAGGAAGCACGCAATTTTAAATGATCCACTACGTCGGTGGCATTTTCAAAAAATGATTCTTCCGAAATTCTCCATCCTACTGACAGGGATGGGAAGACACCCCATCTTCGTCCTTCCACAAACCGGGAAGATCCGTCGATCCGAAAATTGGACTCAAAGAGGTACTTCTCATCAAAGTTGTAGCTAAATCGACCGAAGAAGGATTGAAGTGCCCATTCCGATGCCCCACCTGAAGCTCTTTGATTTTCCTCGCCTCCGGAACTCAATACCGGATAGTCGGGGAATGCGTAATTTTCCCGGTAACCGCTAAAGTTGTCATTGCGATAGTCTTCCTGCTGATAACCCAGTAGCAAAGACAGATTGTGAATACCGAATGATTCACTGGCGGTCACTGTACCTCTTAGATTATTGGTCAAGCTCCGGCTATGGCTGGTGGTCTGGGTACTCCTTTGGGGAGTCAGATAACTGGGAGCACCATCTGCGGTATAAGTCTGGATGGCTTTATTAAACGCGGATTGGTTGGATTGGCTATATTGGGGTGAATAGTACGCATTCATAGTCAACCAATCCGTCGGTTGATAAATCAGTCCGAGATTGAGCGTGACCGAAGGAGACTCGATCGTACGTAAACCACCGTCCTGGGTGAATGCGATCGGATTGTCTCCGTTCCATCCCACTCCCCAGGATCCATCGGACAGACGTCCGCCCTGATTCGCTGGGATCCTGCCCGACCAGTGAATAGCCGAGCTCGTCCCTCTCGTCGGTTCTACCGTTTTTCCCTGGGTAATATAAGCATCCAGCTTGGCAGAAAGACCTTTGAACAATTCAAGATCGGAGTTGATTCTGAGATTATATCTCTTATAATTTGTATTAGCCATTATACCACCCTGATCGAGATAACCAAAGGAAGTCGAAATTCGGGCTCTTTCAGTTCCGCCGCTAAACGTCAGGAAATGGCTTTGCATATTGCCGTTCCCGATCAGGACCTCGTCGTACCAATCGGTGTTGGGGTACACATCCGGATTGGAACCTAGATTGTTCCTGTAATCTTCTACAAATTCATCAGAATACAGTTGGGACCTTCCGGTATTGATGTAAGCTTCATTCGTCATTAGCATATGGTCGATAGCCCCCACCATGTCCGGAAGATCTGTCGGGGTTTGCTTTCCAAAGTACGTATTGTACGAGATGGACATTTTACCATTGCTGTCTGCCCGTTTAGTAGTGACCAGGATAACCCCCGCGGATGCACGGGATCCATATATAGCGGAGGAAGCAGCATCTTTCAACACTGAAATCGATTCGATCATGGCGGGATCGATGCTGTTGATGCTCCCTTCCACCCCGTCAATCAAAATCAGGGGATTGGAATTACCCAGGGTCGTCTTCCCCCGGATACTGATGGTACCTCCATCCCGTCCCGGTTGACCGTTTCGTTGGGTGACGACCACACCAGGGGCTACTCCCTGTAACAACAAAGAGGATTGAGCGACCTGACGTTTGGCCAAATCCTCCCCGTTCAACGTACTGACCGCCCCGGTGAGGTTCACTTTCTTTTGGGTTCCATACCCTACCACGATGACCTCATCCAGGGTTTGTGAATTCTCCAGCAACACCACGTTGATAGAATTTTTTCCATCGATCGACAATTCTTTTGTCTGGTAGCCGATGTAAGAAAACACCAGAATATCATTTTCATCCACATCCTCCACCGAAAAATGTCCATTAAAATCGGTGGCAGATCCTTTACCACTTCCCTTTACGATCACGTTCACCCCTATCAACGGTTCGCCTTGTTGGTCGGTCACGATCCCCGACACATTCAGTACCAATCTTTTGTTGTAAACCTCCTGCACCGAATACGTTTCCAGCCGGTTGACAGCTGTGGCCTTTCGTGCATTCACGGATTCTTTTTTGTCTACTATTCCCTGAAAATGGTTGATCATCTTCTTGATGGATTCTACTCCTTCATCGGTATCCCGGTAAACCGCTACGTATCGTTTGTCAAAGATTTGGTATTTGAGATCTGTCTGACCAAAAATAAATGAGAGCGCCTCATCCACATTATCGTACTGACCGGCCTCATAGTCGACCCGCATTTCCGAGACCATCTCCTGGTCATAGTTGAAAAACACGCCAAATTGGTTTCCGATCTTCTGAAATGCTTCCTCCAGGAGTATTTTTTCAACTCCGGGCACATTTGACTGCGCCGGTACCTGATAAATAATGAGAAGAACCCAGCACAATAGCACGGTAATGTTTCCCTTTGTTCCAAATAAAAGTTTTAACTTCATCTTTCCTAATTTTTTAATATTTCAATTTTGAGGTTGGGGAGGATTACTGCCAAAATATTCGTCCAAAATGCTTTTGGCTTATTCGAAAACCTGAATTTTCAGTTATTTCCCTGACCTCTTTTTAATCCTAATTTCATCGTTTCTATCGTTTTCTGCCATTTCCAAATCCAAAGTCACTTCGATGAGGCTTTGAACGATCATCCAGTTTTCATAAGGCAGGTTCAACGATACTATCCGTTCTTCCAACTCGGTATCATGTATTATGAACCGCTTCCCATAAATATCTTCCAGATCGGAAAGTACTTCGCCAAATTTCGTTTTGGTAAAGGTCAGCGTCCCCTCCTTCCAATCTATCCGTTCGCGGAAAACCATGCTGGTATCCTTCGTTAATTGGCCCGAATGCGCTGAAAAACTGACCAGTTCACCAGGTTTCATAACCATCGTCTGCACTGACTTACTGGCAACTGTTCTATTTTTTTGCTCCCTCATTTGATGACCGCTATTTCTCATCAGATCCAGTTTTACGGAACCTTCTTCGAGAAAAACATCGGTTTGCCCACGACGGCTGGACACATTGAACGACGTCCCCAATACGTTGACACTCAGATCTGGTGTCCTGACCACAAATGGTAATCTGCTCCCGGGGGTAGTATCTGATGTATTGATCCGGGCTACCTTAAAGTACGCTTCCCCGGTCAATTCTGCGTATCGTCCGTTTTCCTCGTCCTTCCATTCATCGTTCCAGATCAACCTGGAATTGGCATTGAGGATCACTTGCGTGCCGTCATTCAATCCAATGGGCAAGGTCTCACCGTAACCAGTCTCGTATACCATCATTTCGGGCTGACCGATTCTCATCCACGCTATCAGGGCAACCACCAGAATCACGGAAGCCGCCGCTACCCATTTGACAAAAAGCATCGAAACGATTGGCGTTTTTTTCTTTTCGGGTACGGTTTTACTCAATTTCAGTATATGGTCCCAGGTCACATCGTCAATGGTATAGGGTCTGTTCCCATGGAGCCATTCCTCCTCAAAAACATCATCTGCCCGGTCGGGATGTTTGACCAGATCAAGCCACTGGAAAAACACTTCCGCTTCCTCTGCATTGAGAGTGCGGTCGAGATATTTCTTAGCAAGAATCCTTATTCGTTCTTTATCTTCCACTTGGATACTTTGTTATTACATTTCACGGCTATCATCAGCTTTTCTTTCTCTTCCCAGATTACCAATAATTAGGATACAAGACTGCCCGAATATCGGATCGTACCAGTAGTTCTTGAAAAAAATTTAAAATTTGTATTAATTTTAGGCAAATGTTGATTTACTTCACATCTCGCTCTCACAACTTAAGAAATGATTGATACCGAATTTTTATCGCTCTTCCACCGGTACCGGGATAAGATCTACGGTTTTTTCGTTCAATTCTTGAGTGATCAGGAATTAGCAGCCGATCTGATGCAGGATGTATTTGTCAAAATGATTCAGGGCAAACACAACCTGGACAAAATCACGGATATGGATGGATACATTTATCAGATGTGCCGCAACCGGGCGTACGACCATCTAAAAAAGGCCTACCGGGACAAAGAATACCGGGAATATCTTATGTCCTTCATGAATCCTTCCTCTGAAAACGTCCTGGCAGAAGCCGAGCAAAAAATGGAGGCTGAATATTACCAGGCGGTTTTGGAAGAATCGCTGCGTTTGCTTCCCGATCAACAAAGAATTATTTTCAATCTCAGCAAAAAAGAAGGTCTTTCCCATCAGAAAATTGCTGAGCTCCTCGATCTGTCTCCTATGACAGTCCGCAATCACCTTCACAGAGCCCTCAAAAATATCCGATCCACGCTGCATCCGGATATGGAATTGGTTGTACTGGCTGTTGGCTACTGGCATATGGCTATTGGCTATTGGCAAATGGCTGGATTGGAGAAAAAGCCCGGTAGCGAATGGATTAGGCTATTTCGATAATTCGCGACACCTCAATTTTAAAGTTCCTTGATCAATGGAATGATATAATTGAAAGATAAGACCATTCTTTTGTAAGATAGTATCACCATCAAGATTTTATATATTATACATTTGGTGTCATCGATCTTACAATTTTTCTACCAGTATTTCTAATAAAAATATCAAATTATACCTAAATCAATGGAGTCAACGAACAATAATTCCCGACGGAATTTTATCAAAACGACCGGTGCAACTCTGGCAGCCACCACTGTAGGCATGAATATGGGATATGGAATGCCTTTGTTCCAAAGGACCAAAAACGAGGTTCTTAAGGTTGGATTGATCGGATGTGGAGGCCGTGGTACCGGCGCTGCTGTACAGGCATTACACGCAGATCCCGATGTGCATCTTACCGCTATGGGGGATATTTTCCCGGATAAGCTGGAGAAATCATACAATTCACTGGTAGATGAACACGGCGACCGCGTGAAAGTCAGTCCCGATCATAAGTTTATCGGTTTTGATTCGTACCAAAAGGTGATCGACTCCGGCGTCGACGTAGTATTATTAGCTGCTCCACCCTATGCTCGTCCAGCGCATCTGATGGCCGCCGTGGAAGCAAACAAACACACCTTTGCCGAAAAACCGGTAGCCGTGGACGGTGTCGGTGTACGCAAAGTCCTCGAAGCGGCAAAACTGGCCAAACAAAAGAATCTGGCACTGGTCAGCGGATTTTGTTTCCGTTACAATAACGCCAACCAGGAAGCATTTGGCCGGGTCCTCGATGGAGCCGTAGGGGATGTTCGCAGCGTGACCGGTTATAGGATGGGAGGCGAATTGTGGAATTTTCCCAGACAACCCGAATGGAAGGATATCGAATACAGACTCCGAAACTGGTATTATTATGACTGGTTGTCCGGGGACTTTATCGTAGAAGTGGCCGTACATAGTCTGGACATGATGGCCTGGGCACTGGGGGATCGGATCCCTCTCAAGGCTATTGGAACCGGCGGACGACAAAAAAGAACTGATCCTATTTATGGAAATATTTACGACCATTTTGCGGTCGAATACGAATACGAGGACGACGTAAAAGCTTACCTGTTTACCCGTCAGCAGGCAGGGACCAAAGGAAGAAATACCATCGAGGTATTCGGAGAAGAAGGATATACCTATATGAATATGTACAAGGAATGGAGAATTACCGGTAAAAATCCCTGGACGTATAGTGGCAAGATGAACGTGATGCACCAGGAAGAACAAAACCAGTTATTCGCCTCCATTCGGGCCGATAAACCCATCAACGACGGCGAATGGATGGCCAACAGCACCATGCTGGGCATCCTGGGACGTATGGTAGGCTATAGCGGGGATGAAATCACGTGGGAGGATGCCTTGAATTCAGATATTTCCATTGGACCCGATTATGCAGAGTACGATTGGGATCTGAAATTTCCGGTTCATGGAATTCCTGTTCCGGGCGTGACGGAAGTTATTTAGGGATCAGGGACTCGGGATCAGGGACTCGGGACTCGGGATTCGGGATTCGGGACTCGGGACTCGGGATCAGGGACTAGGTGAGTGGGGGCTTAGGGAGTAGGAACCAGGAACCAGGAATTAGGGTGTGGGCAGGGTGACTGTTTGCAATAGTTGATACCTTCTTAGAATTTATAATAATACCAAACCCAGATATGTGTATGATACGCAGAATGATAAGTGGAACTTGTGCATCTTTGAATTTCATGTTATTACTGGGGGTTTTCTCGCTCCCGGGATTTTCACAACCCAGGGAATTTAGAGCGGGGGCTTCGCTGAGCAATATATCACCACCCCTGGGGGAAGAGATTGTGGGTAATTTCAACAGACCAATTGCTGATTATATCCATGACCAACTCCACGCCAGAACGCTCGTACTGGATGATGGAAATCAAAAACTGGCTATTGTCATTCTCGATAACATCGGCACCTCACGGGAAGTCCTGGAAACAGCGAAATCGATGATCGAGAACAAAATGGGAATTCCGCGATCCAACATCCTGATCGCAGCCACCCATACCCATTCGGCTATCAGCGCGCAAAAGCCGGGAGTCGAAAGGTCGGGGTATCACTACGGAGAACCTCTCGATGATTACCAGCGTTTCCTCGCCAAAAGGATAGCCGACGGGGTGAAGACAGCGATCGGGAATCTGGAACCCGCACGAATAGGATGGGGAAGTATTGACGTACCGGAGCACGTTTTCAATCGCCGATGGATAATGAAGGAACCCGTTTGGAACCCGCTTGGTTTTAAGGATCAGGCCCGGATGAACCCGGGGGTCGCCAATCCCGATCTGGTCAGACCTGCCGGTCCAACCGACCCGGAAATGAGTTTTTTGGCGGTAGAGTCTCTGGACGGTCGCCCCATATCGCTGTTGGGGAATTATTCCCTGCATTATGTCGGCGGTGTTCCCAGCGGACATATCTCGGCTGATTATTTTGCCGTCTTTGCGGATAGGATCCAGGAATTGATGGGAGCTGACCGTCAGTCGCCTCCATTTGTGGGAATCCTGAGCAATGGGACCAGCGGAGATATTAACAACATCAACTGGCCGGGTCCGGCTGGTCCGCGATACGAGCCCTATGAAAAAATGAAGTTGGTGGCGCATGACCTGGCTCAAAAGGTAGTCAATGAATACAAAAATATCCAATTTCAAAACTGGGTAGCCCTGAATGCCCAATCAACTGAAATTCCGTTGCAAGTCCGACGGGCGGGTCCGGAGTTGCTCGAAAATGTCAAAAAGATTGAAGCCCGTCCCGAATCTGATCCACCCCTCTTTCATTCCCTGGAAAAAATATATGCGAGCAATATCCGCCGGATGGAAACAGGGTGGCCGGATGAAATCCTCATTCCCCTGCAATGCCTTAAAATAGGAGATCTGGGAATCGCGGCAATTCCATTTGAAGTCTTCGCAGAAACCGGACTCGAGATAAAAGAGAAAAGTCCATTTGGTGATGCCTTTACGATCGAACTGGCCAATGGAACGTACGGATATTTACCCACGCCAGAACAACACGAAGTCGGAGGATATGAGACCTGGATAACGACCAATAAGGTGGAAAAAGAAGCCACCAGGAAAATAGTGACCACTTTGATGGAATTATTTGAAAAACTATACGTAGAATAAATCATGATCGGAAAATCGATTCAGTCCGGTCAATTCAAAATCCATCCTGGATATTGGATGATCTGGTTCATCCTATCTGGAATAGCTTCCGGATTACATTCACAATCCCTGATCGTGGCCGGCACGTGGGCAGAAAATATTACCCCACCCGTTGGATTTCCCCATTACCGGGGCTACAGTACGGGCATCCATGACTCCTTATACGCCCGCACTTTGTATTTGCGGCAAGGTGATCAGGAAATCGCCATCGTGGAATGCGATTTGCTGTGGATCAGTCGGGTCGTGTCCTCCAACACGAGATTGAAGATCGCAGCCGAACTGGGAATACCGTTTTCGCACGTTTTGATTGCAGGTACGCATTCCCATACCTCCCCTGCGTACGATGGAGATATTCTGGAACTCAACGAACATCTGCGATCTGAGGAAGTTTCCACCGAGGTGGTAAAGGGCGTAGAATACACGGATTGGTTGTCGGATAAAATCCTGGCATCCGTCGAAAAAGCCAGGGAACAATCCGCTGAATCTGTTTTGTCGGTGGGCAGCGCAGAGATAAACGACCTGTCCTTCAATCGAAGATACATCATGGCCGACGGTCGTGTCAAAACCAATCCGGGTGTCCTCAATCCTGCTGCCCTATATCCGGAAGGTCCCATTGACCCCGAACTGGGCATCATTATCGTCAAAAACTCCTCAGGCCATCCCACCGGCGGTTTCATCCATTTTTCAAACCACACCGATACAAAAGGAGGACAGGAATTTAGCGCGGATTTCCCCGCCTATTTGTCCCGGGCTCTGAAGGCACATTTCGGCCAGACTTTTGTACCGATATACGGACAGGGGCCTTGCGGAAATCTCAATCACGTGGACATCAGGACGAGAGATCGCCTGACTTCGGAACAAATAGGAGAAGGCCTGGCAAAAGGGGTGTTGGGAGAACTTGGAAGTCTGAAAGATTTGCAGGGATACCAACTAAAGACGAAATCAGAGATCGTATATGCCCCTCTCCAGCATTTCACCCCCGAGGAACTTGAATGGGCCAATCAGACAAATCCGGAAAACCTGTACGATGAGAATGATTTTTTCAGGAGAAGACGACCCATGAAAATCAGATCTCTGGATCGAATGAGAAAAAATGAAGCGATTCCTCCTACAGTTCCGTCGGGAGAATGGAAAATTCCCCTGGAGATTCAGGTTTTTCAAATTCACAAGGATCTGGCCATAGTGGGACTCCCGGGCGAAGTCTTTGTGGAACTGGGCCTCGCTATCAAGGAAGCATCTCCCTACAAACATACGATGGTCCTGGAATTGACCAATTCGCACATAGCGTACGTACCGACCCGCGAAGCCTTTTCAAGGGGTGGTTACGAAACCATCAATTCGAGGCTGGCTCCGGGTGGTGGAGAAATGATGGTGGAGTCTGCGATCCGTTCGCTGAAGGAATTGAAGAAGAGATAGTCCTGGGAAAGCGGCAGCCCCTGGGGACGCGGGAGCTCCAGCTCCCGTCACACACCCTGGGAACGCGGGAGCTCCTGCTCCCGCCACCCACCATATTTATCCTCCCAACCTCTGGATTCGAAAAATAAATTACAATTTTTTCCTCTACTGCCAAAAAATGGCAGTGGCTGAAATTATATTGCGCTTGAACTGGCTGGTTACGTAGAATATCTTGGACCATAGTATTGAAAGTAGGGCATTCACAAAATCGAATCCTATAATCAAGGTCACTATGTCACAATGGATAGCAATTCACGGTCAGACCATACCGAAAAGATGACCTAAAACAGAGAGTAGGCACTAAATTAAAAATCTAAACAAGATGAGTGACTTATAAAAAATTACAAAATTTGAGCTGAATGAATCCGAGGCTTTGAATATAAGAGGCAGTGGATGGAAGGAAATATTATTAGAAATATTAGCACATGAAGTTTGGGAATGGTCCAAGGAAAACCTGTTTAGCCAGGAAGCCCAGGAACGGTACGGGAGAAGAATGTTTGAAACCGGAAGTCCCGGAGGTCATAAGTAATTGAAAATCTATAGCTCCTGTTTTATTTCCGGGTAAAAACAGGAGCTATAATAATCATCCTATGCAGCAACTGGAATGTAAACTGCTATCCTTGAAAAGGCATCACTTCGTATTAATTTTTATAGGAATTACTATTTTAGTGATCCACCTTTCCACATTGATAGTAGATCTTTCAGGTATAGAAATACAGGAAAGAAAAGAGTATGAAATTACGATATGGTTTGTGGTTGTGGCTCTCATTCTCGCTCCGTCCATAGAAACATTATTTTTTCAAAAATGGCCGATCGACTTTTTTGAAGACCGCTTTAAACGCAAATGGCCATTGATACTAATCTCCGCGATTCCCTTTGGGATAGGCCATTATATAAATGAATACTTTATCAGAGATTTCTTTTATGCATTTTTGCACGGTGTAATATTTGCCTATGCCTACATACTGTGCAAGATACGGGATGATCCAAGTCCATACCTGGTCGTAGTACTGATTCATATGGGGTATAATCTATATGTTATTATATTGAACCTGATAATAATCTAAAAACCTGATTCAAATATGGAGTTGTCAAGGTGTGGAATCTGAATCAGTACTTTGGCGTGCTTTTATCCGCAATATGGACGCTAAAAACTCCTGCGAACGCAGGCGCTCCTGCACCCGATCACACACCTGCGCATGGGGTGGCTCCTACTCCTGGTCCACAGGATTCCTCTCACAGGCATGTGATTATTCCATATAATAAGCTCCCTTGAGGATAAATTCCTGGTAAGGAAGGGAATCAATTTCAACCATATTGCCCACCTTTTTGAATGTTGACAAAGCTTCTTTCACGATGTACTGATCGTCCAGTCCATACACATAGTATATCCCATCCTGCTGAACTACGGCTTCTTCAGGAAGTCCCGTAACCGGGATATTATCCAGTTCTACCTGGGCTCTCACAAACATTCCGGGGATCAATCCCGGGAGATTGTGATTTTCCGGATCAGCGTGGACGTTCAACGTTTCGGTATCGGGATTCAACTGGGCATTGACCTGGATCACTTTGGCCGCCAGACGATCCTTTTGACCAGGAAGAGTAAATGTGACCTTCTGCCCTGGTTTAATATCCGCAGCGTGTCTGGCGAGCACCTGCAGTTCGATATGCATATTGCTTCGATTCACAATGCTGACGAGAGGATCATTGGGCGACACCATCTGTCCCGGATGCACGTAGATTTCATCTATAATGCCCCGAACCGGGGAAAGTATCCTGATTTCACTCTGAAATTCCCCATTGTCAAGGAGCGCCTTAACATCTACGCCCCTCAATTCCAATTCGGCCCGCAATCCCTGATACCTTGCTTCCAATATTCCGGCACGCGCCGAAGCTTCCTCAAAAGCCACCGCTGACGTGGCATTGGATCGAATAAGCTCCTGCTTCCGCGAGAGATCTTTCCGGGCGAGATCACGTTCAGCGGCCGTTTCAAGAAGCAACCTTTGTTTTTCAACAATGCCAGGATGACTCACGGTAAACAGCAATGCCCCCCTGGAAACAGCATCTCCGGGAATAAGATGAAAAGTGCCGACATACCCTTCTGAAGTACTGTGGAGCGTATGCATTCCATTGGGAGGTAAACTAATCCTACCCGAACTTTCTATAGTCCGGGTGACGGTTCGCGTCACCATTGGCCCGACAACGACGGAATCATGAAAAATCACCTCGCTTCTCAATCTCTTCAAATCGGAATTCATCTCGGCGGTGTCCGGCTGGACATCTTCCGGAATTTGCTGGTCTCCGCAGGAAGCCAGTATCAAGACCAAAAAAATAATTTGTATTGCTTTCATTTCTCTTTAGTTTAAAATGGACAGGAAGTTCAATTGAATCATTTTCTGATTGTACATTCTTATTAAGTCGAGGTGTTCATGTTGTTTTTCGAACACCAGCTTCTGGGTTTGATTAAACTCAAACAGGTCAATTTCCCCCAACTGGAGTTGACTTTTCGCTACGTTCAGCAACCTGGTCTGACCGTCGACAGATTCGCTTTCATATCGCATGATAGAGGTCCGGAGTTGGTCCAGGGAAGTTCGAAGGGCCCTGGTTCGTTCAGCTATCCACGTCCTTCGATTGTCCCAGTCAAACTGGACCTGCTGCCGTTCCAGTTCGAGTTGTTGTGAGCGGATTTTCCCAACCCTCTGATCAATAGGAATGCCCATAGTGACCTGAAAACCCTGATATCCCTGTTCCTTCTGTAGGGTTTGGTAGAAATACCCCAGACGGTATTCCGGCTTTCGTGTCTGGAGCCTGGTTTCCTCGATGCGGGCATTCAATACGTCCGTTCTATTCTTATAAAGCTCATCGAGCAGTGCTGTATCCTGGTGAATCAAGATGGTATCAGCAGAACCCATCCGGTCGATTGCCCGTGGAATCATATCCACCGAATCGGGCAGGTAAGTGATCATCCGGATTTGCCATTCTGCTTCGAGTCTTTTTTGTTCTACGGTCCATTTGATATTGGAAGCACTGGATATTTGTTGCCGGAACAGTTCATATTCCAATACATCAATCTCCCCGTTCTCGTATCTGATATCAACCAATGGCTCCAATTCGTACATCATCGCCAATACAGTATCCTGTAGCAGAACTTTGCTGTGCCAGTAATACCATTCGTTGAAGAGAGTTTTCAAATCGGTTGTGAGCTGGTGGGTCAACAAATTTGCTTCCCGATCGAGAACAGCGGTTTCGTATCGGATGACATCCTTGCTGGTCCGTTGGAGCTTCCTGCTCAACAACGGACTGATGTCCTGTTCGACAAGAACCCAGTGGTCAAATCCAGGGAAATTGATCTGACCACCCTGGTATTGAAACGTCAGCGGTTCCCATTTCCCGACCATACCTCCGTTCAGCACGTTCTGCTCCACCGCCAACCGGGCCTTGATCACGTCGGGGTTATTCATTTCGAGATAATGAATGATATCTTCCGGCTCTGTGATGTGCTGAGCAGTCAGAGCCATGGGGGCACCTACGAACAATAAGAATAATCCCACCAATTTCCCCTGTATCCTACGCTTTCTCCGATTTACGATCAAATAAAGCGAAGGAAGTACCAGCAAGGTCAGTATAGTAGAGGTGATCAATCCACCGATTACGACGGTGGCCAGAGGACGTTGAACTTCTGCCCCATTGCCGGTCGAGATCGCCATCGGAAGAAATCCCAGCGCAGCCACCAGAGCGGTCATAAGAACGGGTCTGAACCGGGACAAGCAGGCTTCCCGAACCCGGCCGATCAACGTCAAATCACTTTCCAGCTCCAGATCCCGAATCGCGCTGAGGAGTACAATCCCATTGAGCACCGAAACCCCAAACAGGGCGATAAAGCCCACTCCGGAGGATATACTGAATGGCATATCCCGCAGGGTCAATGCCAGAATACCCCCGATGGCCGAAAAAGGGACCGCCATAAATATAATCAGGGATTCAACGATAGAACCAAAGGCAAAATACAACAGCAGTAGGATCAGCCCCAAAGCTATCGGCAAAGCCACCGAAAGTCTTTTCCGGGCGTTTTGCAAATTTTCAAACTGACCCCCGTACCGGATTTCATAACTCGGCGGCAGGACGAGCTCTGCATCGAGTGTCTGGTTGATTTCCTCCACCAAACTTCCCACGTCTCTGTTCCGGACATTGACCCCGACATTAATAAACCTTCTGGCTTCTTCCCTGGAAATCATCATGGGGCCTTCGGTCGAAGCCACGTACGCGATTTGATCCATGGGAATCTTATCCCCGCTGGCCGTGTTCACCGTGAGGGCTGATAAATCCAGATCCTGGCGATCTCCTTCATTCAACCGGACCACCAAATCAAATTTTCGTTCCTCTTCAAAAATATCTCCTACCTTCTCGCCTGCGTAGGCGGTCCTGATAATCCGATTGACCTCTTCCACATTGACTCCAAAACGCGCCATGTTGTCCCTGTCAAATCGGACTGACAATTGCTGTAAGCCTTCTGTCTGATCGACTTTCACATCCCCTGCCCCTTCAATATTCTGAATGATGGCCGCCACCTCATCCGCCTTTTCCTTGAGCGTAGTAATATTTTCGCCAAAAATCTTGATCGAAATATCGGCCTTGGAACCCGTCATAAGCTCATTGAATCTCAATTGGATAGGCTGAGTAAATTCGTAGGACGCCCACGTTATCTGATCCAGTTTCTCCTTCATCAGAGCTATAAGCTCCTCGCGTGTGGTGGCAGAAGTCCATTCTTCCTTATCCTTGAGTATGATCATGACATCCGCATCTTCGATGGCCATGGGATCGGTGGGTACCTCAGCCGTACCGATTTTGGAAACCACGTGTAAGACTTCCGGGAAATTTTCTAATAATATCTTTTCAGCCAGAGTCGAGGTCTGGATGCTTTCGTTCAGGGAGCTACCTGGTTTGATGGATTGCTGCACAGCCAGATCCCCCTCTTCCAACGTCGGCACGAATTCTGTCCCCATCCGGGAAAATATCCAGATCGAAATCGCCAGTAAGGCAAATCCAAAACCAATGACCGGCCAGGGCCTTTTCAATGCCAGATTCAAAAACGGGGTATAGATTTTCTTCAGGAAATGGACGATCCGGTCCGACCAGGTGGTGGTATCCCTGATCTTCCGGCTCAGAAAAAGTGAAGACATGACGGGCACGTAGGTGATCGACAAGATCAACGATCCCAGAATGGCAAACCCAAAGGTTTTTGCCATCGGCTGGAAGGTTTTCCCCTCCACCCCTTCCAGAGTCAATATCGGTATAAAAACGACCAGAATGATCAATACCCCGAATGCCGCAGCCCGGTAAATTTTGGAGGTTGACGTAGCCACCACCTCATCCATTTCATCCCTGGACAAGGTTTTTCCCATGTACAGCAACGCCATGGTGTGCAGCAGTCCCTCCACAATAATCACCGCGCCATCGATCACGATCCCAAAATCGATAGCTCCCAGGGACATCAAATTGGCCGATATCCCAAAATAATTCATCATCGACAAGGCAAATAGCATGGACAATGGGATCACCGAAGCCACGATGAGCCCTGCCCTCAGGTTTCCCAGCAAAAGCAGAAGGACAAAAATCACGATCAAACCCCCTTCGATCAGATTGGTCTTGACCGTATTTATCGTTTTTCCAATGAGTTTGGACCGGTCCAGGTACGGATATATTTCCACTCCTGCAGGAAGGGTTTTCCGGATTTCCTCCATACGGGCGGTCACATTTTTCAAAACCTCGGAAGAATTAGCCCCCTTGAACATGAGCGTAATTCCTCCTACCACTTCGCCTTTACCATCCATGGTCAGAGCCCCGTATCGCTTGGAATGCCCTATTTTGACTTCTGCGACATCGCTCACTCTGATCGGTATTCCCTGATTATCCGAAACGAAGATATTCTGGATTTCCTCGATCGAAGAAACCCTTCCCTCTGTCCGGATATAGAATGAGTAAGGCCCCTTTTCAATATAACTCCCACCACTATTTTCATTGTTGATTTCCAGGGCATTGATCACCTCTGATATCGTGAGGTTGTAATTGCGCAACAAAGCCGGATCCAGGGATACTTCGTATTGCTTAAGGTATCCCCCGAAACTACTGGTTTCGATAATACCCGGGGTTCCGTTGAGCTGTCTCTTGACGATCCAATCCTGGATGGTGCGAAGCTCCACAGGATCGTATACGCCGGACATGTGATCCTCGACGGTCAACACGTATTGGTAGATTTCCCCCAATCCCGTGGTAATCGGCATCAGTTCGGGTTCGGCCAGTCCTGCCGGAAGGTCGGCGGATGCAATGGTCAGTTGTTCCCGGACGTACTGCCGGGCTTCCAGGATCGGAATGTCCTCCTCAAAGACCACCGTGATGACCGACAGTCCGTATCTGGAAATGGATCGCACTTCCACTACTCCCGGTAAATTGGTCATCGAGGCTTCCAGCGGGTAGGTCACCAGTTGTTCCATTTCCTGCGGTGCCAGGGTGGGTGAATTGCTGACGATTTGCACCTGATTGTTGGTAATATCAGGTACCGCATCCAATGGAATCCGCGTCAGTGAAAAAACACCTGCTGCCATCATTCCCGCGACAGCCAACAGAATTAAAAACTTATTTCGAAGCGAAAAACGAATAATATTCTCAAACATGATGATATAAATCTGACATCCAGAAAATGAATCATTATTATAAATTCGAGGGCGTACCAGAATAATTTTCTTCTCATTTTGAAATGAAATGAAAGAATACGGTACGATAAAATATGACCCCCCTGAGAGGATCCACTAATAAGAAATATTACACCGCTGGAGGAGGTCTGTTGAATAAGTCTTGTTCATGACATATTCGTTCCGTAGGCGACTGTCTGAAGAAAGGATGTTTCAGAATGATTTCATTGTCCGGATAACCGGTCAGGGCAAAATGAAAGGGATTCGAAAAAAGGAGGTCGGGTGGAATCACAAAATTCCACACCGGATTGAGGGCAATTTTTTCAAGATGGTGAAAACACTCCAGATGTCCACTCCCCAGATCATCGTGAAAGCTGAGCATCAGCCAGTCATATAACGTACTGGCCTCCTCATGATGGATCATATGCTGATCCTCGGTCATTTCAGAATGATGGATATGCGGAGTCAGGTTGTGCATCAGTAGTAAGATGACGGACAACGAAAAAGCAAACCGCATGACAAACTTGCTCACCATAACTAGCAAAGATAATACAAATCTTAAAATTAAAGCAAGTCTCCGGGACATGTAAAATATTCAAAACCAATCTAAATAAAAATTACACCTGATCTTAATTCTGATGTTTCATAGGATAATGACCATAAGATCGATTAGTTTCATAAACTGTGATATTATTTCCTGCCGGTTCTGAGACGGTTTTTGCCTGTGACTGTAGGTTGAAGGCCGCTGGATATGAATCCCTACGGCGGTAGAACTGATCAATACAGGCAAGCGCTATCCGCTATTCTGACGGATAGGGCCATCACTTGAGACGTCCGTATCTCATATGAGCGTTCCGCTTATTTCATGACAACAAATTTCTGACTGCTTAAGAGATTCCGGCTTTCATTGAATACTTCTATGAAGTAAAACCCCTCTCGAAAAGTGGATACATCGAGGATATTCGCCGATATGGGAGCGAGTACCCCGGTTTTGATGACCTGACCTGTCAGGTTGAAAATGGTCCCAACCCATCCATATTCAAATACGTCACGTGGTTTCAGACTAAAGTCATACAGAACGTATTCGGGATCTACTGTAAACATCCAGGATATAAACCTTTCGCTGGGATGTATCTTCCCGTATAAAATCTATTGCCACTCGCTCCGTCTTATTTGTGGCGTAATCAAATACATCACTCAAAAGCCGAATATAAGTATAACCGTTGCCTACGGTGTCTCCATCAGAATAAATCTTTGTGGTATATGGACCCCCTTCCCATTGGAAGAATATATACCCAAAACGCTTGAACCTGCCTACCTGACGGTTACGGCAGGCAGGTTTGACCGGTATCTGTTGTGGGAAATGGCCACTTTCTTCATCAGAAAGCCTTACGCATCGAGTACCCCCCCCAATAAAAAATCAGAATGCAGAGAAAAGCTCGTGCAACA
>CALEIL010000104.1 GCA_937876435.1 uncultured Bacteroidota bacterium | reverse complement strand
CTCTACAACGTGGTCATACCTGAGACGCAAGGCATTGCGTCTCTACCACACACGCCTTCCCCCTCAACCTCAACCTCTACCTCTACCTGTCACTCCGGACTTGATCCGGAGTCAACCTCAACCTCAACCTGTCACTCCGGACTTGATCCGGAGTCACCCTCAAAAAAGACAAACCACCATGCCTTCCAGTTGGGAGGGTAAAGTCAACCAATCTGTAGTCGTAGGTACAAAACCCGGGTTGAAATTCGATATTCAGAAACTAACCCTCAAGGCTGGAAGCCGCGTAAGATTGGTTTTCCAAAACACGGATGATATGCTCCATAATTTGGCCATCGTACAACCGAATTCAGCCGTAAAAGTAGGTGAAATGGCTCTAAAATTGGGGTTGGATGGCCTCACCAGGCAGTATATCCCTAATACTGAAATGGTCTTGTTTCATACCAATTTATTAGAACCAAATATGACTGAGACTATTTATTTTCAGGTACCGGAAGAGCCAGGTGAGTATGAGTACGTCTGTACGGTTCCCGGGCATTATTCTGCTATGCGAGGTTTGCTACTGGTTGTTAAATGATCGAATGAATCCGTTGATGCAATGTTAAAAGATAGATGCGCAGTCCATCTGATGGGCGAGAGATTTTCTTCAATCAAACTTTTCAATAAAGGAAAAGTATGAAAATAGGTTCATCTAGCCTAGCTTAATCGATTTGATATAGAGCTAGGATAATCGACCCTTTAGGATTACTACATGAATCATGTTGCTGGATTTGAATAAAATGTATCGGGTAGGTTCCACGCATGGAGGAATTTTTCAGATGGTGCCTATCTAGTTCTCATCTTTTTCAAAGGTCAGAAAGTTTAATCAAAATAGCATTTTTCTGCTCGATTACTTTTACTGGGTATTTCCAATCGATTACATAGGTCATAATTCCAGCTTTATCCAAATACTATCGTTCCTGTTTTTCCAAATACTCGATATTAATAGTAACTTCATAACCCTATTGAGATATTCAACAATGTTTAGATATAGACAATGCAGCCACGTAGAAAATTTATAAAACAATTGGCCATCGCTGGGGTAGGAAGTGGCCTGGCCACCCGACCGTTTTATCATTGGATGCGAACCTCAGGTCTGAAACCGCAGGAACTCAGGCTGGGCATCGTAGGACTTTCTCCTCATAGTGCCGCATTCTCCACCCTCCTCAATGATGAACAAAAGGAAAGCGACCTGGCAGGATGCCGGATAGACGCATTGTTCCATCCTCCGGGCAATCCCGATGTAGAATTTTCCGAGGAACAATTGGCAGGTTTTAAGGCCTCCGTGGAAGAGGCCGGGGTGAGGATCGTATCATCGATGGAGGAATTGTTAAAGGAGGTAGACGGCGTATTGATCGAAACCAATGATGGCAGACCCCACATGGAACAGGTTCTGCCAGTGCTCCGGGCAGGTAAACCTGTATTCGTAGACAAACCCGTGGCCGAAGACTTAAAGGGGGTCAGCAGTATTTACAACGCCGCTGCTGAATATAACGTACCCATTTTTTCATCGTCTTCGCTGCGGTACGGCAAATTACCCCAGGAAATCAACCTGTCGAAGAAATCTCAGGTTTTGGGGGCGAACACCTTTAGTCCGGCGCCCCTGGAACCTGGACATACCGACCTGTACTGGTACGGCATCCACGGCGTGGAAATGCTCTACACCGTCATGGGAACAGGCTGCCAGGAAGTATGGCAGGTAGGCCACTCCGATGATGGTGATGTGGTCGCGGGTATGTGGGAAAATGGCCGGATCGGTACTTTCAGAGGTATTCGTAGCGGAAAGAGAGGATACGGCGGCACTACTTTTTTGCACGATGAAATCATAGAACTGGGGACTTTTGAAGGATACCGGCCCCTCGTGGTCAAGATCGTTGAGTTTTTCAATACGGGCAACCCACCGGTGCCCAAAAATGAAACCCTGGAAATCTATGCGTTTATGACCGCAGCCAACATCAGCAATCTGAAAGGGGGACACAAAGTCAGCGTCAGATCACTTCTCAAGGAATTTGAAATGAAATAATATATTTAAGTAATTAAAATTGAGCAAAGTATGAGTAAACTAAAGGTAGGAATTATCGGGTATGGTTGGGTAGCAACCGCGCATATCGCAGCGATCAATGATAGTGGAATGGCTGAAGTGATAGCTATCTATTCTTCCAGGAAACACGACGACGCGGAATTGAGTCAAAGATGGGGAAATCCGGTCAAATCGTACACTGACTTAAATGAATTCCTGGCGAATAAAGATATCGATGTGGTATCTATCTGCAGCTATTCTTATCAACATAAAGATCAGGCCGTCGCATCAGCTAATGCTGGCAAACACATCATCCTCGAAAAACCAATGGCTTTGTCATGGAACGACTGCAAGGAAATCGAGGCAGCGGTGCAGAAAGCGAACGTTGGTTTTTGCATCTGTCTGGAATGCCGTTGGTCCAATCAACTCTTGTCGACCAAAGCCATCCTGGATCAGGGACTGATCGGGGATGTGCATTACGGTGAAGTCGATTATCTCCATGGCGTAGGTCCCTGGTACAGACAGTTTGACTGGAATGCGAAAAAAAGCGGCGGAGGAAGTGCTCTGCTGACCGCGGGATGCCACGCGATGGATGGATTGTTGATGATGATGGGGGAGGATGTGGTAGAAGTGACGAGCTACGACACCAGGAGTACCAGCAAAATCTTTGAACCATATGAATACAATTCCACGAGTGTCACGATTCTGAAATTTGCCAGCGGAAAGGTTGGAAAATGTGCCGCGGTGGTCGATGCCATTGGACCGTATTATTTCCACGTCAATTTGTTTGGTAGCGAGGGGACATTGCTGGACAACAAGATCCATTCAGAACTTTTGAAATCAGATGAATCAAGATGGAGCGAAATGTCGATGAAAATGCTGGACTCCGGCGATGTAGCTGACCATCCGTACAAACTTCAGTTTATCAACTTTTTCCAATCCATCCTGGATAAGACCGAGATGCCGATGTCCGGATTGAAGGAAGCCATTAAAACGCACGAAGTCATATTTGCAGCCGATAAATCAGCGGAAACCGGTAAGAGCGTAAAACTATAAGTACATGGCAAAGAGAGCAATGGCTATCGCAGCTCATCCGGACGACATAGAATTTATGATGGCCGGAACCCTGGTATTGTTCAAAAACGCCGGGTACGAAATCCACTATATGACGATTTCCGACGGAAATTGTGGAAGTATGAATTGGGACGCTGAAACCACCGCGCGAGTCAGAGTGGAAGAATCCAGGGAAGCTGCGAGAATCCTGGGAGCTCACTACCATCACCCGATTGGCAAGGACTTTGAAATTTTTTACACAAAGGAATTGCTGCAAAAACTGACCGCCGTTATTCGCAGCGTCGAACCGGATGTGATTTTGACGCATTCACCCATCGATTACATGGAAGATCACATGATTACGTGTAGGTTAACGGTGACGGCTGCGTTCGTTCGGGGCATCCCCAATTACCTGGCAGGGGATTCCAAACCCACCTCGGTAGACTGTACGATTTATCACGCTATGCCTCACGGATTGAAGGATCCGCTCAGGAGGGAAGTGGTACCAGAAATGTTTGTCGACGTGGGTTCGGTGATTGAAGCCAAGTTGGAGGCATTGTCAGCGCATAAAAGCCAGCACGAATGGCTGGACAGCAGCCAAAAAATGAATTCGTATCTCCGGTTTTTGGAAGAGATTGCCCTGCTGGTGGGTCAAAAGTCGGGACGGTTTGAATACGCAGAAGGCTGGAGAAGGCATCTGCATTATGGCTTTGGAAGCGAAAACGCTGATCCGATGCAGGATTTGGGAAAAAATTATTTATTGAATGAGGCATACAAAGATTCGCTTACTTTGTGAAAGCCCGTATTATCAAATTACAAAAGCACAAATAGCAATTATGAGAAAACAAAGTTCGATAGCGGAAGGCTGGTGGGACTATACCACCCTGGATCTGGGAGATGATGTGATGAATGAAGTAGCTGCCCTGGAAGCCGAAGATCTGATCAAATTATCACGGCCAGGTTTTGAAGTCGTCTTCTATGATTCGGTAGAAGAGTTTTATCTGGCTGAAGCTCTGGAATACATCAACGTGTGGAAACAGGCTACCGAAGACAATCCCGTAGGTTTGTGCGGACCGATTGGTCCTACAGAACAGTTGCCCCTGGTGGCCCGAATCGTCAATGAAATGGGTCTGAACCTGAAGCATGCTCATTTCTGGAGTATGGATGAATGGATCATCGATGGAAAGGAAGCCTCGGTCAACCATCCATTGTCCTTTCAAAAGACTTTCCGGGACTTGTGCATGAACAGGATTCACAAAGATCTGGCGATGCCGGAAGAGAATATGCATTTTCCCAAAGCGGATGTGACCGAATTTAAAGAAAGCTGGAAAAAGGCAAAATGCCTGATCATGCAAGGCGGACAAGGCGATGTGAAGCACTGGGCGTTCAATGAACCCCCGCAGCGCAAGGGCAAATACATCGATGAGCCGATGTCGGTGGAGGAATACAAAAAACTGGAGACCCGTGTTTTGGATTTACATCCGATCACCATCTATCAAAATTCACGAATGCACATCGGCGGGAACGTTTCCATGGTCCCCACTCAGGCCGTGACCGTGGGTCCCAAAGAAACCTGGGAAACCGATCAGGTGTCTATCTGGCACGCCGGAGCTCATGATAACTCATTTGGCATGCGTCTGACAACCTATATGATTTCAAATAATATGCCGGATCCTACGGTTCCCATGACGGTGCTGGCGGACCACCCCAATGTCAAATTCAATTTCTTACGGTCTGGTCTCGGCAGTTGTGCCGTTGAGATGCATTAATAAACGAGGCTTCTAAATTAAAAGCAATGAATAAATTTCCATCAGTATTTGAGTATTTTCCACTTTCGTTGATTGCATTACTGGTTCTTGTCAGTGGTTGTTCCGGAGGCGGGGGCGGGGGCTCTTTCAAATTGGAAACCGGGGACCGGATTGCTTTGATAGGGAATAGCCTGGCAGAACGGATGCAGCACGATGGCTGGCTGGAGACTTATTTGCAAATGGAATATCCGGGGGATAGTCTGGTTTTCAGAAATCTCGGTTATTCGGGCGATCAGATTCATTACAGACCACGGTCGCATGAAGGATTCGGGGACAGTAAAACCCACCTGACGGAAGTGGAGGCTAACGTGATTTTTGCTTTTTTTGGATACAACGAGTCGTACGACAACAAGCCGGAGGAATTCAAGCAGTTGGTGGTAGATTGGATCAACTATTCCCGAAATCAGAAATACGATGGAGTCAATACGCCCAGATTAGTTCTTTTTTCACCCATCGCTCATGAGAATCTACAGAAGGATTACCTGCCCGATGGGAGCGAGAACAACGGTCGTCTGGCAGCCTATACTACCGCCATGGAGGAAGCAGCCCGTGAGAATGACGTCACATTTGTAGATTTATTTACAGCCACCAAACAATTTTATGAGGAGAATACCGAACCACTGACGATCAATGGAATACACCTCAATGAACTCGGAAACAAATTGGTGGCACAGTATATCACAAAAACCTTATCCGGGTCACAGCCCACAGCGGACCAGGCTTCGTTGGATTCCCTGCGCAGTGCGGTCATCCGGAAAAATGATTTCTGGTTTCAGAAGTACAGGGCGACGAGTGGCAATGATGTATGGGGTACCCGTTCTATCCAGGATGGGAATTACAATACCCTCCAACGGGAACTGGAAATGCTCGATGTTCTTACACAGAACCGGGACCTGGAAATCTGGGCACTGGCCAAAGGCGAGGATTATCAGGTCGATGACAGCAATCTTCCCGAACCTCTTATCGTAGGAACCCACATTACCAGACACGTGGAGTACATTGATGGCGTGGAAGCCATCGACCGGATGACCGTACCGGATGATCTCAAAGTCAATTTGTTTGCGGGGGAAAAGGAATTTCCGGAAATCGTTAATCCCGTGGCATTGCAAGTCGATACCAAAGGCCGGATTTGGGTAGCGTCCTGGGGAAATTACCCTAAATGGGAACCAGGGACACCCATGAATGACCGGTTGGTGTACCTGTCCGATGAAGACAACGATGGAAAGGCCGACAAGGTCAATACATTTGCCTACGTATCTCATCCCACCGGATTTGAGTTTTGGAATGGTGGGGTGATCGTGGTGTCTGCTCCCTACATCTTATTTCTGGAAGATACAGACGGGGACGGAAAAGCTGATAAAACCACCCGGTTATTTGGTGGGTTGGGGTCAGATGATACGCACCATACCGCCAATAATCTGATCCTGGGCCCCGATGGGTATATCTATTATCAAAGGGGAATCTTTATTCTTGAAAACATAGAAACTCCCTGGCGGAAAAGCGATGAATCGGGTACTCCCGGTCTGTATCGTTTCAACCCCCGAACCTTTGATTTTTCATACGTGATTGACAATACCCCCAACGCCCACGGAATCAGCATCGATGACTGGGGGGATATTTTCATCACCGATGGGACTAGTGGACGAGCTTTCCAGGTCTACTATGACAGGAAGGTCACTGCAAGGACCGATGTGAATGAATTCGCCAAACGCCCGCTGTTTGAACAAACCGTGAGACCAGTGACGTCCAATCAGATCTTATCGAGCTCTCATTTTCCAGAAAAATACGACGGCAATTTCTTAGTGTATAACGTCATCGGTTTCCAGGGCATCAAGCGATACAGACTGGATTACAAAGGAGAAGGAGTGGTAGAAGGGACCGAAGTAGGAGACCTGGTATTCACCGGAGATGATCCCACATTCAACCCCCATTCCGAAGCAAAACCCAGGGTATTGCCCGATAATTATACCGGCGATCCCAATTTCCGACCGACCGATGGGGTGATCGGTCCGGATGGAGCGCTATATTTTGGTGATTGGCAAAATGCCGTCATCACCCACTCCCCGTATAATCTTCGCGATTTATCCAGGGACAAGCAACACGGTAGGATTTACCGGATCTCAGCTCCTGGCAGGCCACTCAACGAACCGGTCACCGTAGATGGAGCTTCGATCGATCAACTGCTTGAATTGTTTAAAAGTCCCGAAAACGGTATCCGGTACCAGGCGAGGGTTGAACTCAGTGAACGAGACGGCCAGGAAGTACTGGCCAGGGCACAGGAATGGGTGAATCAACTTGACTTTTCGGACGAGGCAAATGCCCTTCCCATCATGGAAGTTTTGTGGTTGCATCAGCAATTTAGCGTGCCAAACCGGGATCTCCTGGTCAAGGTACTTCAATCCCCGAAAGAACGAGCCAGAATCGCCGGCCAGAAAGTCGCCTGGCATTGGAGCGACCGGGAAACTCACAAGTACGCGAGCGCAGATTCGACGATTAGTGGGATGCAATTTCGAACCTACCATGAATCCTGGTGGGGAAATGAGGGAATTGCATCTGTTAACTCTCAAATCGGGGAACAGGCAGAATCTGAAAAAACCATTTCTCAAAACTCCGAAAACCAACCTGTTCCACCCAGCCAACGTGTCGTAATGGACAATAAAGGCGTCGGACCCATCGAGAATGTTGCCATTCCGGAAGGTATTGACGAGGATTTGGCAGCGAAGGGAAAGAAACTATTCGATACCAATTGTATATCCTGTCATTTGGCCGATAAAAAACTGGTCGGGCCGGCACCAAAAGGGATATTGGATCGGCGTACTCCGGAATGGGTCATGAACATGATCATAAATCCAGGTGAAATGCTGGAAAAAGACTCCCTGGCAAAGGAATTACTGGCTGAATTCAATGGCGTTCCGATGATCAATGAACGCATCACTGAAGATGAAGCCCGTGCAATGCTGGAATACTTCAGGACTTTATAATGCGATACAAACGCGGGATATGGTACGGATAGGAATAATTGGGTTGTCGGTTCACAGTGAGGCTTATACTTCTATCATCAATTCGGCGAATGGACCAGGTGACCTGGAAGGCTGCAAGGTGGTGGCCCTATACGAACCTCCTGTCAGTCAGGACGTCCGGTTTTCTCCTCAGCAAATCGAAAAATTTAGCGAAACGATCCGCAAACACGGCGTGAAAATTGTCGATTCGATGGAATCCTTACTGAAAACATCAGACGCGGTCATGGTATTGTCCAATGATGGAAGACCCCATCTCCGGGAAACACTCCCGGCGCTCAAAAGGAAAATTCCTGTGTACATTGACAAGCCCCTGGCAGATAATTTTGAAGGAGTGCAGGCCATTTTCAAAGCCTCCAAAGATTGGAACGTGCCGGTTTTTTCCTGTTCCCCTCTGCGGTTTGGGGAAGATTTTCAAACCGGGATCAGGACCGGGAAGTTCGGGTCCATACTGGGAGGAGAAACGTATGGTCCGGCTCCGCTTCAGGAAGCTCACGTAGATTTGTTCTGGGATGGAATACACGGGGTAGAGTTGTTGTATACCATTATGGGCAGTGGATGTCAAACAGTTCAACAATTGAAAAGCGGAGATGAAGATGTCGTGATCGGCACATGGCGCGACGGACGGATCGGTATTTTTCGGGGAATCCGAAAAGGCAAAACAGGGTTTGGAGGACGTGCATTTGGTACCGCTGGGGTGGCTCATATGGAACGGTTCGGGGGGTACAAGCCCCTGGTGGTGGAGATTGTGAAGTTCTTCAAAACCGGCATTTCACCTGTAGAGGATGAGGAGACGATTGAAATTTATGCGTTTATGGAAGCAGCCCGAAGGAGCCAAATGATGGAAGGTGGAAAAATCGATATACATGAAGTGCTTGATACCTGTTGTGAGGCATGTGAATCAACGGATGGCGAACAAGAAACGATCAAAAATAAACATTAATCATAATCGAAATACAAAATGAAACTAAGTAGATTAAATAGACTATTTAATGCGAAATCCGGCCATTGCTTTGACGTAGCGATAGACCATGGATTTTTCAATGAGTTCACCTTTTTAAACGGAATCGAAAATATAGAGGAATCAGTGAAAGTGCTGATCGAAGCTAATCCGGACGCCATCCAACTTACGGTGGGACAGGCCAGGCATTTGCAATCCGTACCGGGTAAAACCAAGCCAGCATTGGTTCTCAGGACTGACCTCGCGAATGTGTACGGACCAGAATTGCCGGAAGTGCTTTACAGCCGAATGATCGAAGATCCGGTATTACAGGCTCTGCGACTGGACGCTGCTTGCGTCGTGGTCAATTTGTTCAGAATCCCGGGTGCCCCTGAAGTCACTGACCATTGTATTCAAAACATTCTCAAGCTAAAAGTGATGTGTGATCACTATTCGATGCCTCTGATGATAGAACCCCTGGTATTTCGGCCCAACAATGAAGCAGGTGGGTATATGGTCGATGGCAACTTTAAACTGATCAAGCCATTGGTACGACAAGCGGTGGAGCTCGGTGCCGATCTGATCAAAGCTGATCCCACCGATGATGTGGAAGAATACCACAAAATAGTGGAAGTGGCCGGCGATGTCCCGATTTTGGTAAGAGGTGGTGGTCGGGCTCCCGATGAAGAAATCCTCGATCGTACCTATCGTTTGATGAAACAAGGGGTCAAAGGAATCGTATACGGCAGAAATGTTGTCCAGCACGACAATCCTGGTGGAATGACCCGGGCTTTGATGGCCATCGTACACCAGAATGCTTCTCCCGATGAAGTCATCGGAATGGTGAAAGGGAATAGCGGAAGATGAAAACTGTCAACGTCGGAATTATTGGGGGAGGATTGATGGGAAAAGAAGTGGCCAGCGCTTTTGGGCGGTGGTTTGCGCTCAATGATTATCCATTGAATGTGGTACTAAAAGGGGTTTGCGATATCCATGATGCGGCCCTGGAGTGGTACAAACAGATTCCTGGTGTCAGCATCCTGACCACCGATTATACAGAATTACTGGCGGATCCGGAGATCGATGTAGTGTACGTCGCCCTACCCCATCACCTTCACCTGGAATATTACACCAGGGTTATCGAGTCGGGCAAGGATCTTCTTGCCGAAAAGCCTTTTGGGATCGATCTCCATGCAGCGACCGCGATCAGGGAGTTGGCGGTAAAGACTGGTGCTTTTGTCCGGTGCAGTTCGGAGATGCCTTTCCTGCCCGGGCCACAGCGATTGGTCAGGGAGATCGAATCCGGCTCTTTGGGTGAGATCATCGAAATAAACGCCGGATTTTACCACTCGAGTGATATGGACCCTCTGAAACCCATCAACTGGAAAAGACAGTCGAAGTATTGCGGTGAAATAGGTGTCATGGGAGATCTTGGAATGCACGTGTTGCATATTCCACTTAGATTGGGCTGGGATCCGGTAAGGGTTTATGCCCAGCTTCAAAAAATAATAACGAGAAGACCCGATCCCAGGGGTGGTTGGGCAGAAAGCGATACGTGGAACAATGCGACGCTGGCCACCTCGGTGCAGATCAACGACAACGACGTTCCCATGCGACTGGAAATGAAGCGGTTGGCACCAGGAGAAACCAATTCCTGGTTTATAGAAATTCTGGGAACAGAGGGAGGTCTCCGGTACAACACTAAGGATACCAAAGCACTCTGGTTGTTCCAAAGAGAAAATAAGGACCAAACCTGGCGAAGGTTGGATATGGGTTTTCAGGTTCCCTTTCCCACCGTGACCGGGGGGATTTTTGAACCCGGATTTCCGGATTGCTTTATGCAAATGCTGGCGGCTTATTTTGCCGAACGGGAAGGATTTTTAGATTCCCGGTTTGGTTGTGTGACACCGGACGAAGCGGTAAAAAGCCACCGCGTTTTTGACGCGGCCTTAAAATCTCAGGAATCCAGGAACGCAGTAGAAGTCCATTATGAGGGATAATCAGTCATCAGTTTAACAACAAAGCAAGGGTATGTCGGATGTCAGATTACAATAACAGAAAAGGAATCATAGCGGGCGGGAACTGGATCGTAGATCACATCAAGCTCATCGAAGTATATCCTGAGGAGGAAAGACTGGCCAATATCCTGATGGAAATCACCAGCAATGGAGGTGCACCATACAATCTTCTCGTTTCCTTATACAAGATGCAGACGAACATCCCTCTCGAAGGGATCGGCGTAATAGGGGAAGATGAGGATGGAAAGTTGATCCTGGAAGAATGTCATGCCATGGCAATTGATGCTGCACAGATCAGAGAAATACCGGATGCCACGACCTCCTATACGGATGTCATGACCGTGAGATCCACGGGTCGGAGGACCTTTTTTCATTACAGAGGCGCCAATGCTTTACTGGATCAAACCGATTTTGATTTCTCCAGGACCCGTGCCAGGATATTTCATTTTGGATATTTACTCTTACTGGACCGTCTGGATATGATCGATGAAAATGGTCAGACCGGGGCATCCGTCATCCTGAAAAATGCCAAAAACCAGGGTCTTCTTACCTCCATAGATATAGTCAGCGAACAATCCGACCGGTACGCTGAAATCATACCCCCGGCACTTCCCTACGTAGATTACCTGTTTCTCAATGAATTTGAAACCGAAAAACTGACCGGCATTGATATTCTCGATGATCAGGGTGAGTTGCTGGTGGGCAGAGGATATCAAGCGGCAGAAGTTTTACTGCAGCTCGGGGTACTTCAATGGGTGATTATTCATTTCCGGAAAGGAGCTTTGGCCGTCAGTAAATCCGGTGAGAAATTGCTTCAAAAAGGGGTGTGTTTTCCACCAAATGAAATCAAAGGAAGCGTGGGGGCAGGTGATGCATTCGCGGCCGGAGTTCTGGCCGGATTACATGATAACTGGAGTATGGACCGATGTCTGGTTTCGGGTGTGTGCGTGGCAGCGTCCAGTTTGCGGGATGTGACTTCCACGGGAAGCATAGGGACCTGGGAAGAATGCGTGGAACTCGGAAATACGCACGGCTGGTATTCCTGAATATTTAAAACAAGAAAATTTGTTTAATATGAAAAATATAGTATATCTTATCGCCTTTTGCCTGATGTTCGGAGACTTCTACCAGGCAAGTTCGATTTTAACCGATTTGTGCAATGGCAAATGGCCATTATCATCCTTTGTTAATCAGTCCCGGGGATCTACGTCGGTAAAGAGTGTATCTCCGTTTATGACGGATCAGCCCCATCCAACTGCGGCAGATACGGTAAAGGCCAGTCCAAACGCCCTGAGTGTAGTGGATCAGAAGATGAAACTCACGGGTTCGGTCGCTCCTGATAAAAAGGACGAGGCCATGAGTGTTGAACCTCAATCAAAAGTGATCGATTTGGGAGATAACGTATCGTTGGAGGTAGTATACATTCCGCCTGGAAAATTTAAAATGGGCAGTACACCCGAAGAAAAAGCGTGGGCGACGAGTCAGGAGGGGGGAGCTACCCCGGGCACAGATCGCGAGTCCTATGAAGGAGAAGCCCCACGAGCCATGGAGGTCAAAGATGGTTTTTGGATGGGCCGGACCGAAGTCAGCGTCGGGCAGTTCAGAAGATTTACAGAGGAGACCGGGTACGTGACCGATGCCGAGAAACCCGGGGGTAAAACCCAGGTGTTTGATCCAAACTGGGAAATTACAGCCAAAGCTCCGCCCCACCCCTGGATTTCTGTGGAGGGAAAGAGCTGGAGGGACCCCAATTTTGGTTTTCCACTTCGGGACGTATATCCCGTTGTATGCGTGAGCTGGAATGACGGCAAAGCGTTTTGTGAGTGGTTGACTGAGAAAGAAAGAGCGGCTGGAAGATTGCCCGATGGCATGGTGTACAGATTACCTACCGAAGCAGAATGGGCTTATGCATGCCGTGGAGGAAAGGAAAGTACGTATTTCTGGTGGGGCAATGATCTGAAGGATGGAGAAGGGCGTCTGAACATATCTGCGGTTGATTTTCTACCGGGCAGAAATAAGATATGGCCCTTGGCCAATGCTCCCTGGAGCGATGGCTTTGCTTTTGTTTCGCCGGTCGATCATTATGGCGAAATGGGTCGCAACGGATTTGGATTGGCGGACATGTGCGGGGGTGTGTGGGAGATCGTACTGGATCATTTTGATCCCAAAGGAGGGCACGAAGAATTGTATGTAGTAGAGGAAAACGGCAAACCCGTCTGTCGGGGTGGAAACTATTTTGATGTGCCCGGCAATGCACGCTGCGCGGTCCGGTTGGGGTTGCAAGGAGAAAGCTATTCCGATTCCCGGGATGGTTTTCGGATTTGTCTGGGGGTGGAGAAATAGTAAAGCGTACATGATGTAATAGGAGATTACTATACCTTAATTATTCAAATAAAAACTATTCAAACATGGAGCAATTCAACAACGATAATCCGATCGCCGACTCGGGTGATTCCGTCCGATCCCGATTACCTCAGTCGAAGCGATTGGGGTTCTGGAGCAATACCTTTATTTTATGGGGTCTGGTTTTGGTCGTATCCAGCTTGCTGGTAGGAGGGGTCGTCGGTACCCAATTGTCTTTCAAGGATGCGATCATCGTGATCTTGATGGCTGGAGCATTCAATTCCATCGTATCCATCCTGATTGGTCTGATCGGGACGAGAACAGGGTACACCAGCGCCATGATCTTTCGGTTTTCCTATGGGAATCTCGGGGTTCTATTGCCCAATTTCATCATGTCGATCATTACGGTGGTCTGGTTTTCGGTCATTCTCAATCTCACGCGGGATGCTTTTATTGAAATAGCGAATATCTCTATAGACCAATCCCTGTTGTATTGGGGTGTCACACTTTTGATGGCCATTATTTTCGTGATTCCTGCTTACAAAACGATTAAGTGGATCGCCTACGTGGATTACATCGCTGCTCCGGCGATTGTGTTTATTTTGATCGCCACGGTGTGGGGAGCGCTGGACGTCGGCGGTGGAATACGGGCCATTATTGAAAAAGCACCGGTGGCATCGGGTTCTATCTTTATTGTGTTTACCTCCGCAGCCGGCGGGTGGTTGCATTCCAATACCATGATGTCAGACTTTACGCGATTTTATAAAACTGAACGACAAGCCATAGGGGGTATATTTCTCACTTTTGGTGTCATGATGGTGTTCCAGTATATCGGTGCTACCATCGGTGCGCTGGCCACCGGAGAATGGAATATTTTCCTGATTATGGATCAATTCGGGCTCCTGGAAATCACTTTTATCGCCATTTTCCTCGGCTCCTGGTCCACCTCCATGGCCGCTATATATTTCGCCGCGAACCTGATGGCGGCCCCTCCCATCCCGGAATACAAGAGCGAAGAGAATACACGAAAACTGGTCCTGATCATCGCCTGGGCTCTCGCTTTATTTTTCTCCTGGTATGGTCCGGATCAATTGTTCAATTTCTTCCTTCAATTTTTGGCCTGGCTGGTGGGACCTATTGCTATGACCGTAATCACGGATTACTGGTTCTTCCCGGAAAACAGGAAAAATTACGCAGCAGAAAACGGTTTCCCGACCATGAAGGTCAATCCGGCTGCATTCCTGGCGTGGATTGTGGGTTTTATTGTAGGTTTTTATACCCAGAATTTCTTCATATCGCTCATCAACGGCATGGTAGTGACCGCCATTATTTACTACGGTTGGATGCGATTTGCCTACAACCGGAATACCAATCCTGAGTTGCAACTCAAGGCACTTTTTGGAAGCAAAAAATGACAGAAATAAACTGAAACTGGGAATTTCATCCCATTTTGAAGAGATCGGACAAACCATGTGATTGTGGTTTGTCCGATCCTTTACCAATAATGGCGAATAGTTTACTTCCCGTTTTCAAATACCGATCAGGCTGATTCACAATTTTGTACCATAATCAGTTCAAATAGGATTAGTAAGAGCGGGGTGTAAAAATTTATATTTGCTCACCATGCAAGTATTAAAAGGAATATATCAGGTTGGGGGGGATATCAATGGAATCACCTATGACGAGCCGGGGGCTATCTGGAATGATGGCAATACCTACGTGGTCGATATGGGAGAGGGACTCTTGATGTTTGATTGCGGCTGTGGAGATACCATGGATCAGATTTTTCGCAATATGGAATACTGGGATTTGTCTCCGGATAATGTTAAATATTGCATTTTAACTCACCCTCATTATGACCACGCTGGCGGAGCCCATATCCTCAAGGAAAGAGGGGTTCAACTTATTTCTATAGGTGAAACCGCTGATGCCGTAGCTTCAGGCGATGAGCGTTGCTGTGGATATCTGTATCATAAGATTTTTACCCCCGTAGAAGTGGATCAGATCGTGAAGGATCAGGATCGGATCAATGTATTGGGGTTGGAAATGGAGGTGATGCACTTACCGGGACATAGCATGGGCTGTACGGCTTTTCTATTTGAATGGGATCAACGACGGGTTGTCGTCAGTGGGGATGTGATCGGCACCTTGATGGTCGGCGACTTCGGTTGGGACGGCTCTATCGATTTTGACAAGAAAAAATACATCGAATCCCTTCGAAAATTTGCCCGGGTGGATAGTGATATAATGCTTCCTGGCCATGGAATGATCCATTTTCATAAGCCCAGACGCAGAGTGGAGGAAGTACTCAATACGGCTCTGATGCAGTGGCGTTAGTGCTCTGTTTCATGAGTTTAATTGATTTATTAAAAGGGAATCCTAAATAATTTTCGTCCTGCTTTGATCTGTCACAAGAGAAACCGAAATACCTATTGGAATTTAGGGTTTGGTGTACTATATATTTCAACTTATCAATCGTAAAACCTGGAGATGCAAACTATTGACAAAAATAAATTGTTTTGGGCCAGTTGCCTGGCTTTGCTGGTGACCTCGCTTTCCTTTGGGATCCGGGCGGGTATCATGGAAGATCTGATGATGGAATTCCAATTGAGTGGGAAGCAGATGGGACTCATCACTGGTACAGCCTTTTGGGGTTTTCCATTGGCGATCATCATTGGCGGAATGATCGTGGATATCGTCGGGATGAAAAGACTGATGGTTCTGGCGTTCATACTGCACCTGATCGGAATTGTACTTACAATTTTTTCCACCGGGTTTACCTCCCTGTTTATTTCCACCTTGTTTATAGGCATCGCCAACGGCACTGTGGAAGCGGTCGGGAACCCACTCGTAGCTACTATTTATCCGGACAAAAAGACCACCAAACTAAATCATTTTCATTTTTGGTTTCCGGGTGGGATCGTCATAGGAACGTTGATTTCCTTCACTTTTGGAGGAATGGGACTGGGTTGGCAATGGCAGATGGCTGCTATGATCCTCCCCACCCTGGTTTACGGCTGGATGATCTGGAAACTGGATTTCCCGGTGACCGAAAGGGTGTCCTCCGGAATTTCTACGAAGGCCATGTACAAATCGATGCTCTCTCCCCTCTTTATATTTATGTTTATATGCATGTTGGGTACAGCGGTCACAGAACTTTTTACCAACCAGTGGGTTGGAGTCCTGCTGCAAAATGTTACCAGTAATGCCATCCTGGTTCTGGCGCTCGTGGTCACCGTCCAATCGGTCTGCAGAGCATTTGCAGAACCCGTATTCCGAAACACTACTCCGTCTGGTCTTTTGCTTGCCTCAGCGATTATTTCCACGATAGGGCTCTATCTATTGAGTACTATGACAGGGAATTCAATATTTCTGGCAGCCATTATATTCGGCATTGGTGTAGCCTATTTCTGGCCCACAATGCTGGGTTTTGTATCCGAAAATATTCCCGAGTCCGGGGCTGTAGGGATTAATCTCCTGGGAGGAGCCGGATCGTTTGCTGTGTCATTTTTTATGTTTTTGATGGGTGGATACTACGACAAATTAATTGCCAACTCACTCCCTGAAGGGGCAGGACTGGAAACGTATCGGTCCGCTGAGGTGGGTAGTCCGGAAGCCATGGCGTATATGGAAGCGCAGTTGACTGCGGGCCCCCAGGTAATCCAGGCGACCATCGTGATCCCGATGGTATTGACGGTAGCGTTTTTATTTCTGTATCTGTATATGCAAAGGAAAAAGAAGAAGTCCGGAAACCAGGGAACATTGGCTGTGGTAGATGGGAAGGTAGCGGTATAGTCGCGCGACCGGCATCAGTGCTTGATCAAGTTTCGAATGAGTCGTTTGAGTTTAATTCGGGCATCTTTTGAAGTAAATGTCCAATTGACTTTTG
>CALEIL010000103.1 GCA_937876435.1 uncultured Bacteroidota bacterium | reverse complement strand
CAAAACAGCAGCTTCGTGCGTGGTGTTATAGCGGCGGCGAAATTTTCCGGCTCGTTCGGATCGACGAAGGCGACCTTGTAGCCGAACTGCGGCAGGATGTCGTTGAACTGCGTGAACGTGCCGCCGTAGAGATTATTCGCCGAGACGATCTCATCACCGCGCTGATCGAAGGCTCCCGATGCTCCCATATTGGCCGACCTGAGAACGCTCCGCCGGTATTCGATAGCCCTCAATGCCGCAAACTGGTAATGCTGCAGATGACCTTCCGTATCTCCCCACCAACCATCATTGGTGACGACGCCGATGACGTTGGCCCCTTTGGCTATATATTTTCTCATGTACTCCCCGTATATGGATTCATAACAAATCACAGGGGCTAATTTTGTCTGACCAAATTCAAACACATCCTGCGATGCGATCCTGCCGTATCCCTCGATAGATCCACCCAATTTATCAATGATCGGATTGAGAAAAAACAACAGGTGGCGATAAGGAAAGATCTCCGCCCCCGGAACCAATTTTTGTTTATGGTAGACCGGAATCGTGTCGTTCCCCAATAATATCGCTGAATTATAAACTTCCCACTGAAAACTCTGCCCATCCTGGCCCAGGGAAGTTCTGACCGAAGACCTGTCTACAGGCTCACCACTGAACAACCTGAAAGCAGACACACCAAACATTACCCGACTGCGGGAGTTTTGCAATTCCAGTAAATTCCGGACGCGGTCAATATATGGATTGAGTTCAATATTATCAAGGTTGATCCTGTCAAATACGGTCTCCGGCAGCATGATCAGCTCGGGATCCGACTCCAGTGCCTGTTGGAGCAATTCCTCGTATATCGTCCATTTTGTATCCGCATCCTGAGCAAATTTTTCGTAGTGGGGTTCGATATTTGGATTGATGACTACCGCAGACATCTCGGGTCCAGATATCGGGGTAGAAAAATAAAGAACCACGGATGCGATGACCGGTACCAAAAGCCAACCCAACCAGGTCGCCAGAGTCCTCCACTTGAAAAGCGAACGACCCAGTCCATGTTTTTGGACCAACCTGAAGAAAATGTAGTTAAGAGCCAGAATCCACAACGATCCCCCCAGAGCCCCGGTATATTCATACCATTGAGCCAGGATAGGCCAGGAAGCCAGGGAATTACCCAGATTGAGCCAGGGCCAGGACAGGTCCCAGCGGAGATGAAAGAATTCAAACGTCAGCCAGCCGGCTATGAATAGAATGCCAAAATACCATCCAATTCCGGCCTTTCTGTGTATCCAACTGATCCACCACGTGACCAACGTCATCAGACCAGAGTTGATCAACATCCCCACGATTCCCGGAAAGAAAGCCGTGTTGGCTATCCAAAAGGTAGTGCCCCAATTCCAAATCAGGAAAAAGTTGAATGCGTAATACAAAAACCATCGCTGGTTAATTTCTCCTCTGTAAAAGGAATTTTCAATCCGGAACAATGGGATAAATCCAAAAAGCACCAAAGGAAATAGAGAAGAAGGTGGAAAACCCGCGCACATTATGAAACCGCCGAGGGTGGAGAGCAGAAAAAACTCAAACTGCTTCCGGAAAGCAGGCCTCAAACCGATAAGACCAGAAAAAACCAGCCACATCCCCAGAAAGAGAAACCGCGTTTCCTGATCCCAAAGATCCCTGTTCAATATCAGGAAGACAGATATGGTGCTTATGATCAGGCCAGCCGCAAGAGCGCCGATCATGTATTTTTTGACGTCCGATTCTTCCCATTTCATATACTCAACTGACTATACTTCCAGGGGTCACGTCCTCTTTTGGTTCGACAAAAGCCAGCTTTCCATCACCGTCCTCAGCCATCAGGATCATGCCCTGTGACACCACACCCCGCATTTTTCTGGGGGCCAGATTGCTGACATACACCACCCGTTGACCTACGATGGATTCAGGTGGGAAATGCTGAGCTATCCCGGAAACCACGGTTCTGGCCTCTGATCCCACGTCCAACGTGATTTTGAGTAATTTATCTGCCTTCTCTATTTTGGACGCTTCGGTCACCGTGGCTATCCGTAAATCCAGTTTCTGAAAATCGTCGAACGTGATCTCTGGTTTGAAATCCTGCACCTCCGATGGAGGATTGGTTGGTGTTTGTTTTTCGGTGATAGGAGCTGTGGCTTCCGCGCTCATCTGCAGCTTCCGGATCTGGGTTTCGACCACTTCGTCTTCTATCCGGTCAAACAAATGGACCGCTTCCCCTATCGTATGACCATCGGGTAATAAGGGTTCTCCTTCCGCCAGATTGCCCATCAATTCGAGCAATTCTCCACTCCCTTCCAAAGGTGGAAGATTTAAGATTTCCCGCAGTTTGGCTGAAGTGAATGGCAGGAAGGGATAAAGAATTACACTCAGCGAGGTGGCGTATTGCAGGCAACAATTCATGACGACTTTCACCGTTTCTTCGTCTTCTTTGATCAGCTTCCATGGCTCGTTTTGTTGAAGGATGATATTTCCCGCGGAGGAAATTTCCATCAAAACCCGCAGAGCTGATCTGAATTCAAATTTCCGGATGAGGGCCCCGTATTGATCGAGCCGGTCAAAAAGATCCAGCATCTCCGAATCGTGCCAGATCGGCATCTCTTCGTCTTTACTCCCTGTAAATTCCAGATCGGGATCAAAAGCCGGAACGATTCCATTGTAGTATTTTTGAGTAAGGACGACCACCCTGTTGATGAAATTCCCCAGGTTATTGACCAGCTCGTTGTTATTGGCATCCTGCCAACCTTTCCAGGTGAACTCAGAATCTTTTTGTTCAGGCATAGTTTTATATAAGACATAGCGCAATACATCTTCTTTCCCCGGTAGTTCATCCAGGTATTCGTGCACCCATACCGCCCATCCTTTGGATGTCGAAAGTTTCCTACCTTCCAGATTCAGAAATTGGTTAGCCGGTATGTTTTTGGGAAGAATAAAATCTCCGTGAGTCCGAAGTATAGCCGGAAATATGAGACAGTGAAACACAATATTGTCTTTTCCGATAAAATGCACCAGTTCGGTATCTTCGTCTTTCCAGTATTGTTCCCAGTCTTTGTTATTGTCCCTGGCCCATTGCCGGGTGGCAGAGATATACCCAATCGGGGCATCCATCCAAACGTATAGTTTCTTTCCTTCAGAACCGGGAATTTCAGGGGGCACATCGACGCCCCAATCCAAATCCCGGGTCATTGACCTGGGTTGTAATCCCTGGTCGATCCAGGACATGCATTGACCTATCACGTGGTTTTTCCACAGGGAAGGGTCATGATGTTCCCGGCCTTCCAGGATTCCCTGTGATATCCAGGTGCGCAACCACTCTTCATTTTGGTCCAAAGGCAGGTACCAGTGGGTCGTGCTTTTAAGCGTCGGTTGACTTCCAGTAAGGAGCGAAACTGGATTCAATAAATCACTGGGACTCAAGGTGCTGCCACATGACTCGCATTGATCTCCGTACGCATCCGCATAGCCACATCTGGGGCATTCTCCCTTGATATACCGATCCGCTAAAAACAATCCCGCTTCTTCATCAAAATACTGTTCGGTCGTGTTTTCAACGAATACACCTTTCTTGTATAAATTTCTAAAAAAATCCTGTGAAGTTTCGGCGTGTACATCTGCGGTCGTTCGATGATATATATCAAAACTCATTCCGATCCGCTCAAAAGTCTCCTTGATCAGGTTGTGGTATTTATCTACGATATCCCTGGGGCTGACGTTCGTTTGTCGGGCTTTCATCGAAATGGCTGCTCCGTATTCATCTGATCCGCAAACATATAGGATATCCTTGCTCATCAATCGCTGAAACCGAACATAGGCATCCCCTGACAAGTACGCCCCGGCCAGATGTCCCAAATGTAAAGGGCCATTGGCGTACGGTAATGCCGAAGTAACCAGGTATCTTTTTGGAAAAAAAGTGTCTTCCATCAACAACTAAAAATTTACGAAATGATCAATCCACCATCCTGCTTTCCAGCATGCCCGGCAACCCAGGAGTAATTCGGCCGCAAATATAAAAAGATCTTACGCATCACAAGCTATATCCAACGAACAAAAGGAAGATCAGACCGATATGGAACGTGATCATTTCTGATAAAAATGCGTGTACTCAGCTCAAATATGCCCGGCATGACCGGCTCATACTGCAGTTCGTAAGTCAGCAACCCATCATCTTCTGATATCAGATTATACGGGATTTGTTCCAGAATCTGAAAACGATCATCCCGGGATTCACCGACCACCAGTTCTACGCCGATGTATTCAACCGAAATTTCCCCCGGGTTCAATACCAACCGTCTCTGGTATTGATGCCCTGTAAATATTCTGTCATCCGTCATCTTTATCTTTTCATGCTCCACGACGTAGATCTGATCCCACTTCCTGATGATGTCCTTCTTCCACGAAATCAATTTCCGCGCCAGTGCAAAACGGTCTTTTGTAATTTCCCTGCCCCGGGTGATCAGGGGCTCATAAAGGCGTTCCTTATAATCATTTAACATCCGGTGGGTGGTAAACATAGGAGCTATCTGACTCATACTTTTGCGAATATACCGGATCCATTTCTCGGGAATACCCTGGTCGTTGCGGTCAAAATAATCATCCGTTATTGACCCTTCCAATAAGGTGTAAATATAATCGGCATCCAATTCATTTTGAAGATTCTGATCCACGTAGGTTCGTTCCAAAGGAAGAGCCCAACCAGCATCAGCCATATATCCCTCTACCCACCAGCCATCCAAAACGCTAAAATGCAAACCACCGTTCAAGATGACTTTTTGACCACTGGTCCCGGAAGCTTCCAGAGGGCGGGTCGGTGTATTGAGCCAGATATCCACCCCTTGAACCATCTTTTTGGCCAGTTCCATATCATAGTTCTGAAGAAATATCACTTTGCCGATAAAGGCCGGCATTTTGGAGATTTCAACCACACGTTTGATCAGATCCTGTCCCGCAGTATCCCTTGGATGGGCCTTCCCCGCAAAAATAAAGGTCACCGGTTTGTCCGGATGATTCACTATTTTATCCAATCGGTCCAGATTTTGGAACAACAGCGTGGCCCTTTTATACGTCGCAAAACGGCGGGCAAAACCGATCAATAAACTATCGGGATTAATCTTTCGGGAAACTTCCCGTATATAGGACGGATTTTCAAATTCGGTAATAGCTTTGTCCCGCGTTCTTTCGTGAATCAGCTGATGGAAATGGCTCCGGAGTTGTTTTCTGACCGTCCAGATCTCTTCGTCCGATAACTGGTTCACGATCCCCCAGTCGGGCCTCCCGGAATAGACAGGATTCTCGAGGATCTTTCGCCATTCGTCGGCTGTCCAGGTGCCATAATGAACACCATTGGTCACGTAAGTGATGTGGTTTTCTTGTGGAAAATACCCCGGAAACAAACCCGAGAACATTTCCTGACTTACGTCACCATGCAATTGACTGACTCCATTGATTTCCTGGGCCAGTCGGCACGCCAGGATACTCATGGAAAACTGACCTCTGTCGCGGGAAGCATCGATTTGGCCGAGACGAAAGAAATGCTGCCAGTCGATTTTCAATCTATCCGGCATATAGCTCAAATAGATTCGAACCAGGGATTCATCGAACACATCGTGTCCGGCCGGAACCGGGGTATGCGTGGTGAACAGGGTCGTGGAACGAATCACTTCCAAGGCCTGGTCAAAAGACAAATTGCTACTATCGATAATATGATACAACCTTTCCAGACCGGCAAAAGCCGCGTGGCCTTCATTGAGATGATAAATAGCCGGCTTGATGCCCAATCTCCTGAGCAGCCTGATTCCTCCGATCCCGAGCAATATTTCCTGTTTGATCCTGTGTTCATTGTCCCCACCGTACAGGTGATGGGTCAGAGATCGGTCCTGTTCCTCATTTTCCTCAAAGTCGGTATCGAGAAGGTACAACTGGGTATTCCCTACCGGAACCTGCCAGATCCTGGCTTTGACGGTACGACCCGGGAAAGAAATCGAAATAGACTGCCATTTTCCATCTTCTGTTCTGACAGGTTCTGCCGAAGAAGTCGTAAAATTCTGATGATCATAGGTGGCTATCTGGTGACCTGCAGCCGATATGGTCTGAGAAAAATAGCCGTACCGGTAAAAAAGACCCACAGCTACCATAGGCACGTTATCATCACTGGCTTGTTTCAGATAATCACCGGCCAAAACACCCAATCCACCAGAATACAATTTCAGCGTCGCATGGAGGCCGTATTCCATGCTGAAGTAGGCGACCAGATTGGAGAGATCCTGTTCGTTTCTCCGGTCGAGATAGGCATTGAACCTGCTCAGTACATCGTTCAACTCATTCGTAAACGATTCGGATTCTTTCAAATACTGTAACCTTTCAAAATTGACGTGCTGTAAAAGTTCGACCGGATTCTTTTGTGATTTTTTCCACCAGTATGGATCTATTGATTGAAATAATCTGCCCGCTCCGGGATCCCAGCTCCACCAGATATTCTTGGACAAAGCTTGCAGGGATTCCATGCCCTCTGGCAGATTGCTTTTGATGATGACCTGGGACCAGACGGGCGAATTGACTTTGATATCGTAGGAAATATTCCCTTCAGTAGGAGGAACCTGCAATTGTTCGATAATCGCTTTATGACGCTGAGGTAATTTATTTACGGCCTGTTGGTAGGCAATTTTGTAAAATTGAATTTGCTGTTCCCAAAGCGCAATTTTGGAAATTTCAAATGCATTCTCGCGGTATTTTTGGATGCTATCAGCGCTTAACCCGATGAAATGCTCAATAGATTGAGCTATTTTATCCACGATCGTTTCGTCATCCTCCCCATTTCTTTTCAACACCTCAGCACCGGGATGCTGAGTCTTAAAGTAGTCCTCAACCCATTTTCCAAATCCAGCCAGATCGGTCGTCACAGTAGGAATATGAAAGGCGAGGCTTTCGAGGGGTGTATACCCCCATGGTTCGTAATAAGATGGAAACACTGTATAATCCAGCCCGATCATGGTATCGTAATAATTCAGGTTGACTATTCCGTCGGCGCCATTCAGATAGCTGGGGATAAAAATAATCTTGATCTGGTCATCTACATCGTTGTGAAGACCTGCCCGATGTATTGCATTGAGTATGGCATCGTGTTCACTGTTGACCAGATAGTGGGTCAGATAGCGGCTATTTCTTTTGGAGGGAAGCTCGATCCTGTCTGGTTCCTTCAGGTTCAATACGACCCTTGTTTTGGGCCCGTGCTGACTGGCCGGAATCAGGATAAACGCCAGAATATTTCCTTTAAATTCGGGATCTGACTGGAGTTGACCCAACGCGTCGATAAAAATATCGATTCCTTTGTTCCGAAATTCATAACGACCACTGATGCCCACCAGAACGGGATTCTCCCCCGTGGATTCTCCCATGACGGCCTCCGCCACGTCGATAAGTCTGCGCCGGGCAGTTTCCCGTTTGTTCAAAAACTCATCGGGTCCTGGTACAAAATCGGGCTCAAAACCATTGGGGGTGACCAGGTCAACCTCCTTTTTCAGGATAAAACGGCATTCATCCGCGGTGATCTCGGATACCGTGGTAAACACATCCGCCTCCCGCGCTGCTATGCTCTCCAGTGAGTGCTTTGCACGAACGTTCAATTCCTGCGCTTTCAGATCCGGATCTAGCGTTTCCAACTGGGCATACAAATCCTGCCCGGTAGCCGAAATCGTACGCCCCAATACCGTGGCATGACAGGTGAACACGTGGGCCACCCTGGGCATATGCTTCTTTAAGTACAATAATCCCGTACCGGTCATCCATTCCTGAAAATGCGCTACCACATTGTCCTGGGGTGACACATAGAATTCAACAAAATGTTCGATAACCCGCCCCACTCCATATCCAAACAAAGCCGGTTCGATGTAATCCCAGTGGCCCGTGAGTGAATCCAGTTCATAATCATCCCAGAAAATGGCCAAAATCTCATCTTTCTGATCGATAAAGGTCGTAAAGTCAATCAGAAATACGACAGGATGACCCACGACTTGCCACCGGCCTATTCTCACGTGCAGGCCCGAAGACTGGGCAGACTGTCGCCACTCATGAAACAAACCCGGATCTTCGACGAATTCCGGATTGTCATGAGTGCTTCGCCACACATCCGGTCCAACGCAGATATACTGGTCATTGAATTGTTCCACGCACTCCTTGGCCTTGGTAGCCATCACGGTGTGTATCCCACCCACCTTATTACATACTTCCCAGCTGATTTCAAACAAGTAATCAGGACTTTTCATATGTTTCACCCTTTGAATTTATAGAATATGTGTGCAAAAATCAGGAAGTCAGCGCCCTCAATTCTTTTAGCCTGGCCTCCAATTCCGCGATTTCACTCTCGACCTGGCCATTCACTGTAGCACTTTCTGCCAAATGTTTTTCGACCTCGAGTTTGAAATCAGCCAACACGTTCATGAAATTAATAAACGCGTCATAAGGTGAATCATACGGATTGAAATATTTATGGACATCCCCATCACTAAACCACTTGGTACATTGATAATAGAAATGGTCACTGGCCTGGAGAAGGTTCCAATCTTGCTTCAATTTGGGATCCGTCACTCGTTTCATTTTATCTTCGAGCTGGTACAGGCGATCGAAAGCTTCATCCTGCATCTCATTCCCCAACCAGGCGGTCAGATCCCGTTCTTCATCTGCCCAGGAAATGGGGTACCTGACGTGCATCGGAGAAATGGGTTGAAATTGATCGGCTACCTCGGAAGGAGTGAGGAATTTAAAATCTGAACGCTGGAATATCTGTTCGGGTAATTTTCACATGAAATCAAAAATCCCTGTTTCAGCCCATTGATGTTCCCCGAAAGTCTCGTAATCGATAAAAAGATTCACAATCTCTTCGTTGGGATTGAGTTCATTGAGCCAGTGAACATATTTTTCCGTCGTAAGGGGCCATTCTTTCCAACTATGGTTTGAAAACCGAAAAGCGATGTCATCGCTTAAGGTAAAATTCTTGAGCAGGAGTTTTAACTGGGGGCTACTGGCGCTGGTATACAGATAATTGGGGCTTCTCCATCCCATGATATGCCTGGCTCCTTCGGTCAACTGGGCTTTGTACCCCATTTCTGCCACCATATCGCTGATTTCATCCGAATAAATCAATTCGGTATTCCTGAAAACCGTAGGAGTCATTCCGAAAAGTTCCTCTACCATAGCCACCTGGGATCTGACCTGTCGCTGAAATTCATCCTTGCTTTTCAGTGAACTCAGGGAATGAGCATAGGTTTCTGCCAGGAACTCAACGCTGCCCGTCTCGGCTAATCTGCGGAAAGAATCGATTACTTCCGGAACGTATTGCTGGAACTGGGTCATCACGGTACCACTCAGGGAATAGGAAACCTTGAATTGATCGCCATACCGTTGTATCAGATCCAACATGAGCTGGTTCGCAGGCAGATAACACCTTTCTGCTACTTTTCGCAAGATAGTTTCGTTGGCAAAATCATCAAAATAATTATGGTTTTTACCAATATCAAAAAATCGATACTGACGTAACCGACTGGGTTGATGCACTTGAAAATAGAAACAGATAGCTTTCATGCGTTATAGGTTTCAGGTAAAAAATAATTTTTCATATAATTGCTTGACAGCGTAGGCAGAGTTTTCCCATTTCAGGTTATACACTTCATTCTGGCCGTGCTGTTTAAACGTATGGGTTAATGCAGGATATTTCAATATACCATAAATTGCATCCGCAATGGCATCTACGTCCCAAAAATCAACTTTTATGGCGTGTTCGAGAATTTCCGCCACTCCGGACTGCTTGGAAATAATGACCGGAACGCTCGATCTCATAGCTTCGAGGGGACTGATGCCAAATGGCTCGGACACTGACGGCATCACATACACATCACTCATGCGAAACATCATCGGTACGTCATCCCCCTTGAGAAAACCCGTAAAATGGAAATTCATAGAGATGTTCAATTCTGCCACCCGGCGAATCATTTTGTTCATCATATCACCGCTCCCAGCCATAACAAACCGCACATTGGATTCCCGGTCCAGGACTTTTTTGGCTGCTTCGATAAAATAATCTGGACCTTTCTGGTATGTGATTCGACCCAGAAAGGTCACTATTTTCTCAGGTGTATTTCTTTTCACGTGAGCCAGACCGTCCCCTTCTGAAAAATCAACCGCATTGTGAACCGTGAACACTTTATCCGGATTTATTCCGTATTTATTGATCACGATATTACGCGTCAGATTACTGACCGCGATGACCAGATCCGCGGCTTCCATCCCCATCTTCTCGATCCGGTAGACTTCCTGATTTACATTTTCTCCACTGCGATCAAATTCTGTCGCGTGAACGTGGATGGCCAGGGGTTTACCGGAGGCTTCTTTTGCGGCTATTCCTGCGGGATAGGTCAGCCAGTCGTGGGCGTGAATCAGATCAAACTCTTCCTGATGGCCCAGACTGGTACCGATCAGAGCGTACCGGGCCACCTCCCCGAGGAGATCGTCCTTGTACCCCCCCTGGAACGTGAGTTTTTGATTCCACTTGATCGCATCCTCTGAGGTACTGTGGGTAGTATGGGTCTCGTGCAACCTGCTGTATTCCTCCGGGTCCATATATGGAATCATAGCGGACGAGACTTCGATGTATTTGAAATGCTCGTTGAAATATTTGACATCCTTCCCGAGAATAGTCACCGGTACATCTTCCGCGGATATCAGCCTCATCTTGCCCTGGTCTTCATCCCCAAACATTTTGGGAACCACGAAGATGACGTCGACATCCTGCTGGACCATCCCTTTGGTCAGTCCATAACAAGCTGTACCCAGACCCCCACTGATATGGGGTGGAAATTCCCAGCCAAACATTAAAACTCGCATATTTTAATTTTTCTCGTTTTGAACAAATTTTAACACTCGGATGACCTCAGCCACACTCCAGGCCTGAGAAATGGATCCTTTGGGGCGATGGGGTGGATCACCATCGTATATTTCAGAAATGGATGCGATACCGTAGGAGGTCATATCCTCTTTGAAATTGGACAATAAATCTTCAATCAATTGTATAGTATCTTCCTTTCCACGTACCTTGATATAGGAAGTAAAGAAATGGCCGAGCAACCAGGGCCATACTGTTCCCTGGTGATAACTTTTATCCCGGGTTTCCTGGTCGCCCTGATATTCTCCCCTATAGGCCGTATTTTTGGGAGACAGCGTTCGCAAACCTTTGGGTGTATATAGTTCGGATTTGACCCGATCGATCACATGACGCTGATATTCAGGAGGAACCATGGAATATGGAAGTGATATGGCAAAAATCTGATTTGGCCGGACATCGATATTTTGTCCATCATCATCTACATAGTCGGCCAGATACTTTCCTTTATCGTACCAGAAAAATTCCATAAAGTGATCTTCAATCAGAGAAACGATATTCTTCCAGTTATTCACAAAAGATTTATCGTTGTGCATTTCAGCCAATTCCAGCGTGAATCGGATCGCATTGTACCACAACGCGCAGATCTCCACCGCGTAACCCGTTCTTGCTGTGACTGGTTTCCCATCGATGACAGCATCCATCCAGGTAAGTGCCACGCCCTCTTCTCCCTGCCAGATAAGACCATTATCGTCCATATGAACTGAATATACTCCTCCTGACCGATAGGTATTCAGGATTTTTTTCATCGTATTTCCATATTTCTTCCAGACCATCTCCGGGTTGTCATCGACCAGCAAATAGCGTTGGAGAACCCAAAAAAACCAAAGGGGCGCGTCTACTGAATTGAATAGTACCTGACCTTTCACTCCCGTGTTGGGGAAGAACCCGTTCTTCAATTCGCTGATCATAGAATCGAGGACCTTTATACAGGTTTCGGTATCGCCCAGGCTCAGGGTCAGACCCGGTAACGAGATAAAGGTGTCTCTCCCCCACCGGCCAAACCACGGGAAGCCGGCGATCACCTGGGTCATTTTGTCTCTGTGGACTATAAATTGGGAAGCTGCGTTGCGCAGGCAATTTTCAAAATTATCCTTTGGAGGTCGTTGTTCTATTTCCTTTTTAAAGCTAGCTGAAAGAGAACGGGGTTTTATTTCTACGGTAGAGGCTGAAAAAATGATCTGGTCACCCTTCTTCAGAACGGTTTCAAAAAAACCGGGTACCATCAGATCTTCATGCCCCGCATATCCCCGGGCGATTTCCTCCTTGTATTCTATATCCTGATACCACTCCGGGGAGGCTACCCAATTCATTTTTTTGTTGGACTGGAGATACAACCTTGGAAAACCAGCGTACAATCGGAATGCGATCCCATTTTCAGCTACGGTATATCTCGTATTGGCTACCATATTGGCGTAGGTCAGGTCGTGTGCTCGTCGAAACGCCAAAAACGGTTTCATCCGGATCTTGATCGGACCCGGGGCATTTTCCACGGTATACCGGATTAATAGGTTTTCTTTCTTATGGGCAAAAAGCAATTCTTTCTTGAGCAAGATATTCCCTACCCGGTACCACAGCGTTGGTGTCGGGGCGTATTTGAAATCGACCAGATATTTATGTCCCCGGGGGCTGTATATTTTCGGGTATTTATGAATGCCGAGATTGAAGCTGCGTTCTTCGGTGATGATGGTTTCATCCAAAGCCGATAACAGAACATAATTCTCATAGTTGAATTTCTCCAGGGGCAACACCATCAGCCCGTGGTATTTACGGGTATTGCACAATGGTAATGTGGTACTCAGGTATCCTCCGGCACGATTGGTACTCAGAATTTCCCGATTAAGGGAATACTCCAGATTGACGAGTGATTCCTTATCAAATGATAAATAATCCATAGGTTCATTGAAGGTTTATAAATTCAGGAGTAAAAGATAGGAAATGTAAAGGAGACAGGATGTGATTTCTGGTATATTTTTACCGAATACTCGGATAGAGTTTACACATAATTCATTTATAGCATATATTACTCGATGATTTAATACCATTTAAATTCATTCCTCAAATCTCATAGGCCTGAAATGACATTCTACTTGTTTCAAAGATTAATGATCTGTTTACACGTTATTGAATGAGATCAATCTACATTTCGAAAAACGCAATTGTTAGTCGGGAATCACATAAATCAAGTTATCAAAAATATCAATTTTGAAATAATTTCAAATAAAATTTTTTTATTCAAAAATATATTTTATCTTACGGCAGGTCTTTAA
>CALEIL010000102.1 GCA_937876435.1 uncultured Bacteroidota bacterium | reverse complement strand
CATACAGATTGACCTGGCATTCCCCGGTAAAATCGGTCAGACTTTGATTCGAGGGGACCGGATCAAGAGTATCAACCACCGTGACTGTAGCCATCGCAGAACCCATATTTCCGGCATCATCGGTGACCTTCAATTCTATGAAATTATACCCCAGATCGGAGCAGTCGAATTCGGACTCACTAAGGATTCTTGTGGCTATACCACCGGCATCCGAACTGCCATTATCCACTGCGTCCACATCGATACTGACCCCTCCGTTGGTATCCAGAAAAACGGTTATGTCCCGGGTAACGACCAATGGATCTGTCTGATCGTAGGTTCCGATTATTTCATTGGAAGCGGCATTCGACACGCTGTTTATATTCTGGGCTACATTTTCCGGAACCTGTACGCTCACCGGTCCATCTGCTGTCGGGGTAACCAGAATCTGATACGTGACATTATCGGTTGTTGCAAGATCACTCGCCATCCCATTGGTGACTTCGACATCGACCGCGATAAATCCAGTGACTGCCTCGCTAAACTCTATATCGACACTAAATGGTTCGTTTGTCGGAAAGGGAGCTAACGTGGTGATCGTCACCGTAGGTCTTGAGCCAACCGTCAGTGTAAAGGTATCCGACACCGTGCCTCCTTTTCCATCATTTGCCATCACTTCAATGTGTATGGCACCGACATCGTTATTGCCCGGTGTCCCGGTGAAGGTTCTGGTGGAAGTTGTAAAACTCAGCCACGAAGGTAGATTTCCGCCCCCAGCCAGTTGCGCAGTATAGGTCAGTACGTCATCTTCATCCAAATCCGCAAAAGTGTTGGCCGCAAACTGGAAGGTGAAAAGTATATCCTGGGCGGCTGATTGATCCGGTATTGGATTGGCTACCGTCGGATTTTGATTGGGGTTTAGATAGATAATACTGCCATGCTGTACATTAAATTCCTCCAGTGTCCGCCCGTCTCCCATGACCATATTATTGAAATAGAGGGTTTGATCTTTCGTATCAATTCCTGTTCTATCCTTTATTTTTTGTTTTAATTGTTGAAATGAATCACTCCCATAGGAAGGGATACTGATGGTACTGTCATTTTTGATTCTCACGTAGACCACCATTCCGCAGTCCTCACTCACGATCATGTCGGAACTTATATTCCATCCGTGTTTGTCTATCAGGGATTGACGTGCCGACACAGCTGCACAATAGGTCAGTCCTTCAGCCCCAAGCGTGACATTTGGTTGGACGTCCTGCGCGGCCCATCCGATGAGCGTGGCATCGTAATTGGCGGTCGAGAGAGCTGTATTGGCTAACAAGTGAACCATAGCTTTCACCTTGGATACATCCCATTCACCAATATTTTGATTGAATGCACTGGCCTCGCGAAATATTTCATTCATATATTCTACATTACTGACATCCCAATTGCTGATATCCTGGTTGAAGGCATTGGTATAAGAAAACATTCCTACCATGTAGTGTACGGAAGAGACATCCCATCCACTGATATCTTGATTAAATGCCTGAGCAGTGGAAAACATATCCTGCATATCCTCAGCGCTTTCTGTCTCCCATCCGCTGATGTCCTGGTTAAAAAATTTAGCATGCCGAAACATTGCTTCAAAATTTTTTACTTTACTTACATCCCATGAACTGATATTTCCGTTAAAAGACTCGGCAAAGTTGAACATATAATTCATATCTGTAATATTGGATACATTCCAATTGTTGAGGTCCTGGTTGAATTCGGTTGCCAGGAGAAACATCCTCGCCGTACTGGTTACATTACTTAAATCCGGAGCATCGGTTGCATTCCCTTGTACATGCGTACATCCGGCAAATGCTGACTCCATTGAGCTCCAGGCTATATTGCCCCATTGGTCGATGGTGAGAATTTTGTCCTTGTCTCCTTCACGATTAAAGAAGATCCGGGGGAAGTCACCGGTGATCTCCACCTGGTAAGTCCCTTCTGAAGAGAACGTAATGGTGTGATCGCCAGTGATGCCGGTCGCTGATCCGGAATTGTCCGAATTTCCGACTTCTTCCCAGTATATATTGTAATTATACCCTGTTCCTTCGGTAGGAATGGTAATCTGGTTATTCCCGGAGGAGCCGGAATTATTGGTTTTCCAGGTGGTGATAAAGCCCGTGCCGGGACCTGTATTGTTACCCCCGCTACAATCGTTTTGCACCGCTGCGACGTCGGCACAATCACCCGAATTATCGGAAATAGTCCTGGGATTCGTGGGGTCCGAGAGGTAAGTGCAGATGTTTTCCAGAGCGCAGAAGGAAAGTAAGGGGTTGTCGTTTATGAACAGTTGTGTAATACTGGTAGAGTTGATATTCTGAAGTCCGGACAAAGTAGTCAATATAGCATTTGATGAAATATTAATTTCACCCCCTACGGATGTGATGCCCTCCAATCCTTCCAGGGAAGGCAATGCATTATTTGATCCAATATATAGATAACCGCCCAATGAATTGATGCCCTCCAATCCTTCCAGGGTAGTCAATGAGGGATTATTATAAATATCAAGTTGTCCCCCCACAGAGGTAATACTCCCCAGTGCCGATAGGGAGGTCAACGAAGGGTTCACTTGAATATGAAGAAGATCCCCCACAGAGGTGATGCCCTCCAATCCTTGCAGGGAACTCAAGTTGTTATTGTATTGTATAT
>CALEIL010000101.1 GCA_937876435.1 uncultured Bacteroidota bacterium | reverse complement strand
TGCGATAGAGAGTCTGGAGCCCGGTTTAGAGTCAATCTCGGCTTCAGATGCCCCTCCCCGCCGGAAAGTCAGAGATTTCCAGGTTCTCACTCCAGCTTATCCACCAGTACCTTATACTCCCAGGGGTTGAAGCAATACACATTTTCTTCCAAAATGTCATAATTGCATTCCTCAAAATAATTGATCCAATTTGAATCAATCAAAACATTTTTTGTCTCTTCATCCACCTGATCCATGTAAAATGAAAACTCCTGGGGCGCATCCGAAAGGTTGGCCAGGAACACCAGCCTCCGGCCGTCTTTCTCCCGCATCATGGCCAGTATGCATTCTTCCATCGAGGTCGGAAGTAACCGGTAACCTGCCGCCTTTTTTCCACCATTCAATGCCGGATGCTCGTTCTTGAGCTTACCCAGTTTTTCATACAGTTGATAAAAGTTTCCATTCTGACCAACAGGTATGGTATCCTTCTCAAAAAAGTTCAGCCGTTTGTCCAGGTCCCACTCCTGACCGCTGTATATCAATGGCATCCCAGGCAATATATAGGACACTACAGCCATCATCTCGGATGCGTCGCCCATCCGCTCAAACACTGTACCATTCCAGGTATTTTCATCGTGATTGGAGGTGAAATACATCACGATGTCATCTTCCTCGAGTTCCTCCCCGAGCTTTTCTAGATAATTTTTCAAATCCTGGGCATTATTTTCACCCTGAGAAATCCCGTTCATTATATGGTGTGCTTCCCAGGCGTACTGCATATCAAACGCATTTTTCAAAAGTTCAGGTTGCTCAGCTTCCGCCAGTAAAAAAAGGGGCTTCTCTTCCCGTAAGCGATGGGCGGCTTCCTCCCAGAAATCCACCGGAACCTGATGGGCCACGTCGCACCGGAATCCGTCCAGATCAAATTCCCGGATCCAATACAACATCTCGTCGATCATTTTGACTCGCATCTCTCCATTGTCGTAATTCAAATCTGCCACATCGGACCAGCCCCAGGATTCACCCGTTTCAGAATTCTGGGGATCTATTATTTCTCCGTTCCCGTTTTGGGTGTAGTATTCAGGATGATCGGTAATCCAGGGATGATCCCACCCGGTATGATTAGCGACCCAATCCAGAATCACATAGATTCCATGCTCATGGGCAGTATTGACCAGATTTCGAAAATCATCCTCGGTTCCAAATTCCGGATTGATCTTGCTGTAATCGGCAATCGCATAATAACTGCCCAGATCAACTTTCCGTTTGGCTTTTGAAATAGGATGAACCGGCATGACCCAAAGTATCCTGACACCCAGATTTTTGAGCGACGGTATGTCTCGTGTAAAAGCCTCAAAAGTTCCTTCTTCCGAGTATTGTCTGATGTTGACTTCGTAGATAACCGCAGTCTCGAGATCAGCTTCGCTAATGTGAACCAATTTAGATTTTTCCATATAGTTAAATTATTATATTCATATTATAAAAAAACCTATGATCGAGTTACTATCATTGCGCAATAACTTATCGATATCAAAAGCAAGATATCAAATATTTTTCTTTTATACAGTTAAAACCATCCAGACATAACGAATTTAATAATTCGAAATAAAGTACTATATTTAAACTATGTATAAAATTGATCAAAAGTCAAATAAGGAAATCATCGGGGTGGTAGCTCTTTGATTCACAATTATTTACAGAAATCGGACTTCCGGGTTCGAATACCTGTCTCAAATAAAGGACAAAAGAAATCCGAATACTTCTCAAAAAATTGACCCTGAGTTAAAGAACCATACAAATGTTAAAGTAAATAGGTTGATGGTAGGTGTCCATCGAATCTGCCTGGTACTGCATTTCTTTGGGCTACGCGGTTGACTGCTGCCCGAAAAAGTTTATTTCTGGCAAAATGATCATTTGTATTGGCCGCGATACGGTATTGATCGGATCGGCAGGAACTACCTCAATATCCCGGATTTTGCTGCAACTGAGGAGCCTTATTCAGTTCTGTGACTGAAATAGGTAACCAATACTGGCGATCCTCCCACATGCGATCATCCGCCAATACCTGCCTGTTGTGAATGTACATGGATACCCCGTCGCTGAAATGATATATATCCATCGGGTAATGATCCTGGATTTGTTCATCGGCAATCATCCATTTGCGCAACATATACCATCGATCTCCTTCAGCCAGCATCTCGATCAATCTTTCATGGCGATACCATTTCCTCGCCTGATCCTGGTCGGACGTCACCCGATCGGGCAAGCCGGCTCTGTTTCTGATTTGATTTAGTGCATCCAGTCCTTCCTGCACTTCACCGAGCTCGATGCATGCTTCAGCGTAATCCAGTAAAACCTCGGCATACCGCATTTCCAGCCAACTATTCTCATTATTATTTTGCTCCCCATTGAGACCGATATCCAGCATTTTCTTCAGATAGTATCCTGTTTTCGTGCCGTTCCATGCCTGATTGGCGGCCGATCGCGTATCGTATCCGCCGATGATGGATTGTTCCATACCGTCGATCGCAGCATTTTTTTCACTCAGGCTTTTTCCCAACAATGGGGAACCAGCAGCATTGACCAGATAGCTGGCCTCAATTTTGTCGTCGGTCGCTGCCCTTTCCTGCCACGAAGCGCCATCAAACAAAATATAGGCATAAAATCTGGGCTCCCTGCCCACGTAGGGATTTCTCCGGGGTTCTTCTGCCAGCTGGGCGGAGGTAAACTCCCTGTATATCAAATTTCCTTCATCGTATTGATCCCATTGGAAAGCACTACCATCCTGCATTTCAAACTGACGGACCAGGCTTTCGAGGGGTTCGTTGTTACCCCAGTTATTGTACCCATTGGGACCCCAAAAGAGGTTGTTACTGACCTGGTTTCCTTGTTGATTTACGTACTGTATCCCCCACAGGACTTCATCGTTCCAAGGACCTTTTTGCATAAACAAATCGTAATAAGTCTGAGAATAGGCCTGCACATCCTCCTCCGTGAGTTCTGATGGCGGATCACTGGTATTCCCTGCCAACGCGTACGTCCCATAATTTTGATCGATAATTTCTTTGGCGGCTTGTTTGGCTGCTTCCAACCGCTGCTCCCGACTGCCTTCCTGGAACGATACGAGTGGATCCGATGCTTCATATCCTCCATTCATCAACTCCCCTGTCACAAAACTAAGCAGTCTTGATTTCAAGGCAGCGGCGGCACCTTTGGTAGCCCTGCCCTGCTCAATATCGGTTTTGACGGGTAAACCTGAGATAGCTTTATCGAGATCACCCAGGATAAAGTCAACGGTTTCCTGTAATGTCGCTCTTGTCTGCGTGGTCAGATCGTCGTCCAGGTCAAATTTTTCATCCACCAGAACAACTCCTCCATAGGATCTCAACAGATTGGTGTAATTGAAGGCCCGGATAAAATAGGCTTCTGCTTCGATCTGTGCCAGTAGCTCTTCTTCCCCCATTGTATTAGCGGGAACCTCACCGATGCCTCCCAGGAGCGTATTGACATTTTTGATGCTTCCGTACATATTGGGCCAATTGAGAAAACCGTATCGCCACGTTCCAAAATGTCCCATATCATCTGCCGTAAGGGTTCCTTTGAGAAAATTGATTTGACCGGCCCGGTGAATATTGAGTAGTTCATCGGTCGAGGAAGACAACAGATCCTCTCTCATGCCCAGAACTTCAGTCCGGTCTCCACCGATCCCATCGTAGCACTGCCACAGAAATGCTTCGATCAGATTGACGTCTTCGAACAATGTTTGTTCATTGAATGAATCAACGGGTTTTTGATCCAGCAGGTCGGTCTGACATCCCACGAGTCCCACAAGGCTCAGCGCAGACAAGAGAATTGAATGTTTTATTTGGTTTTTCATATCTGTTCGGTTTATATCAGCAAATCGGATTAAAACGTGACGTAAGCCCCTATGGCAAAAGTTTTCATAGCGGGATACGATTCCGGATCTCCTATTTCCGGATCATAGTTCTTTTGGGCGGAGTAGATCAGAAAAAGATTATTCCCCGAAGCAAAAAGACTGGCACCTGCAATCCCTATCCGCTCGGTCAACGTTTTGGGAATTGTATACCGGAGCACGGCATTCTTCAACCTGGCATAGGCCATATTGTCGTACCAGTAAGTGTTCGCGTTGCTGATGTAGGACCAGTACTGATCCGCCCGGTGAAATGGCCTGGCATTGGATGCATCAGGATTTTCCGGTGTCCAGTAGTCGGAAGCCATCCAGCTATACACATTCTGACCAATCCCCCTGTTGCCACTGATGCCAGAACGGAAATACTCACCCTGTCCTTGTGCCAGCACAGACAATCCCCAGTTCTTGTAGTTTATCTGAAGCGAAACTCCGTAAAAGGTAGTGGGAAAATCTGTCTTATCCAGCAGAATCCGATCTTCTGAATTGATCACACCGTCGTCGTTGTAGTCTTCAAAAATCACGTCTCCGGGCCTGGCGCCGTTCCAATGCGGATATTCTGCCAGCTCCGCTTCGCTCCTGAAAATTCCGATTGCATTGTACACCAGAGCTGCACCATAAGGATGCCCGGTTCTGCGCTGCCAGGGAACAGCTCGTTCGGGTTCGTCCATAAAGACCACTTCATTGCGGCTCCACCCGATATTTCCGGAAATGTTAAACGACAGGTCTTTGGAATAATCAGACACGTATCCTGCTTCGACCTCAAATCCTCTGTTGTCGACGATGGCAATATTCTCGTCGGGCAGTGCCAATCCCGAATATTCCGGGACGGAAGCATTTCTGGAGGTGAGGATATCCGAACGTTTGTTGTAAAAAACATCCGCATTGAGAAAGAAAGCACTGTTGAAAAACTCGGATTCAAAACCGAGGTTGTATGTTTTTTGCTTTTCCCAGGTTATATCAGGATTGGCCAGACTTGCCTGGGATATCTTGGTTTTCACCTCCCGGTCATCTCCGACGGTCAAACCCGTCCCCAGGGTATATTTGTTGATGTACTGAAAAGCGGCACCCGGATCCATCCCCATTTCCCCGTAGCTCGCTTTGAGCTTAAAATAATTGATAAAAGACAGCCCCGATTGCCAGAAAGGCTCTTCTGATGCTCTCCAACCCAATAACAAGCCCGGGAAGTTGCCCCATCGACTGGAAGGTGGAAATTTCAATGATCCATCCCTCCTGAAAATAAATTCCGCGAGATATTTCTCTTTGTAATTGTAATTGAGTCTTCCTATCCAGGAACTGCGGGCGTACACATTCAGATACCCACTATTGTCCTTATCCTTTTCGCCTCCTGCAGCCAGAGTCTGGACAAGATCCGAAATGAAGTATTTCCGGTACGCATTGAATCCATTCGACTGGATCTGAAACTGCTCAAACGCACCGAAAACCGAGAGGGTATGGTCCCCAAATCCCTTCTGATAATTGGCGCTGAACTGTGACATCGTATTGATGTTGCGGTCATAAAAATCCGTCAACTCTGGTGAATCCAGACCCCTCAGGCGAGGCTCCAGCTCCATGCTCGTAATAAATCCTTCTGAATCCCGCTGTGCGGTTTCCCACAGCGGATAATACAGGGTCCAGGGTTCTTTGAAAAGTTTATGGTAGGAGTTGTTGAGATCGAGCGTATAAAATGCCCCGATATCGAGCCCGGGAGCAAATTTCGGTTCGATCGTAGTCCGGAGTGTGATTTGATTTTTATACTCATTGAGTTCATCATATCCTGCAACAAAACTTGAATTGACCACCGGGTTGACTCCGCCCTCAAAATCGGGTCCGGGTTCTCCGGTAGGCCAGAACGCGGGCTCAGTAGGAAGCGTTAGGGAAGCCCAGCCGACGATCTGGTACGTGGTGGTAGTGGGATATTTCCTCCCGGTTATAAACCCGGCGTAACTTACATTGGCGGATAACCAGTCGTTGATAGGTACGTCGATGTTGGCCCGCAGGTTATATTGCTTGTAGTTGGTAGATTCCTGAGCATAGAAGGCTTCTTCGTTTTTGAAACCCGCTGAAATAAAATACGACAATTTATCACTACCACCCGAAAGAGATAAATGATGCTTCGAAGTCGTGGTCCAGTCTCTGACCAGCTCATCCATCCAGTTGGTTTGGGGATGCTCCCAGGGATCCTCTCCGCTTTTGTACAATTCGATATCACGGTCCGAATACAACCTGCTCAATCCTTCGTAATTTTGGTAATCGCTGATATACTGAGCATACTGGGCCGCACTCGCAGGTTGGGGCAGAATCGTCGGCGTCAAAAAACCCTGGTACAGTTGATAATTCAGCCTGGTACCGGATTGCATCCCCGATTTGGTCGTCACCAGAACCACTCCGTTCGCAGCACTGGAACCATAGATGGCAGCCGCAGCGTCTTTGAGAATGGAAATACTTTCGATATCGTTCGGATCCACCTCATTCAGACTCCTGTTGGGGATACCGTCGATCACGACCAATGGACTGGTCTGACCGGCCCCACCCAGCGTGGATCGGCCACGGATCAATATCCTGGCACTATTTCGCCCCGGTTCTCCCGATCCCTGAACGATCACCGATCCCGGCAGACGTCCGGAAATAGCATTGGTAATATCCGGAGCAGGAATGGCTTCGACCTCGCTTCCCGATATCGCCGTCACAGAACCGATCACGTTGGCTTTTTTCTGCCGACCGTATCCCACGACCACCACTTCTTCCAATAACTCTGCATCTGAAACCAGGGTGACATCGATGGTCGTTTGACCGTCTACCGATATTTCCTCGGCTTGATATCCTATATAGGAAAATACCAGAATGGCGTCTTCTGCCACATCCCCGAGAGTATACTGCCCTTCCAGATCCGTGGAAGTACCTTGCGTCGTCCCCTGGACCTGCACGTTGACCCCGATTAAAGTTTCACCTTCAGAATCCACTACCTGCCCGCTCACGGTGATGTTAGTGGATTGGGACCAGGATTGGGTTGGGGTCAAAGCAGCCAGAAGAAGAATAAAAACGATTTTGTGTAAGCCAGTTTTCATAATTCACAGATTAGATTGCCAATTAAAATGAAACAGGATGTTTTTTAAAATCTCTGGATGAAATTCACGAATCAAACTTCAGAATTGGGGGATGGATTGGACGATTGGCCATAAAGCAACACCCCTTCTTCCAGATAAAAAGTGAACAATCCTGTCAGAGTTATAAACTATCCTATTAATGTTATGCTCGTACCATAACAGACCCAAAACGCATGAACCTGCCTGCCCCAGTATCGACGCATGCAGGTCCGGGGCGTCCCGGGTATCGATCCAATGACCAATGTAATTCAAATATTTTTAAATTACACCAATAAACTCAATCAATACGATCCTTTATGCTAATTCGCAAATTATTACATATTCAAAGGGGTTGAAATATTGATTGCAAGTCAATAAGAAAATTCACTCCAAAATCAATCGCCATTTTGAATATAATTATGGCTATTACTGTGATTTGTACAAAAGTGATCTGTTTATATAACCATCCCAAAAAATACTAATGCCGGGATTTCACTGACCATGAGTTAACCAGGGAAGGCAAATGTTAAAATTAGCCCTCCTCCCAGCCAACATCCGTAAACGGGAGACAGGATCGGGGATTCGGGAGTAGGGATCGGGATTCGGGAGACAGGATCGGGGATTCGGGAGTCGGGAGTCGGGATTCGGGAGTCTGGATCATGATCACCCACTAAGTATGCCTATTTTAATATTGGTTTTACTTGTTTTTAGTATCCGGGCCAATCACTCCAAGATGGGTAAATTTGAATCCCTGTCGGTGTTTTAATCCATACCCAAAAATTCTGTCCATGGAGGAATGCCCGAATAATATGACCCCTGCCAAAGCCACCGATTGGATGCCAAACCAAAAACCTGTGATCAAAACTAAAATGCCCAGCAGTTTATGATGAAATAAATTGTAAAGCCAGGCGCCCGTCCCGGGGTTAATCAGATACCCGATCATGGATATATCGGGCAACAATAGAAGAGCCGGAAAAACCCAGGCGTCATAGTCCAAAAGAGAGAAAAGGTATATCGACAATAGGAATTGTCCCAACTCTTCGAGTTTTATCAGTTGTTTCACTGTATTTTTGTTTTATCTAAATAATGCTTTACTCAAAAAATCAATCCTTATAAAGATATGACAGGAAATATAAAACCACTGGCTGAATCCTATCATTTTCGACCAAAATTAAGATGACAGTTGAGACGTTGATTATCCTTCGGGTGTTTATAGTTTGAGGGTTAGCCTAGTGTACGAAAATCTAAATACATATCATGTTTTTCTTCATCTCTTTTGACATCTCATCGTTGCTCCTCCCTCATATAACCCAGGCTATACAGCAGTCGTCGTGCCTTGATCTGTCAAAAGAATATTTCGAAAAACATTGATAGCTACTTAGATTCCCGCACACTAGCAATCGAAGATTCCTTTCACCAGGAAAATTGAACATTCAAAATTAAAAATTAAAAATTAAAAATTCTTCAGCCTCAGCCTCCACCTGTCTTCCCTGCAGGCATACCCGATACCATCACGAGCCATGCTAATACATACATAAACCCGGACATGATGAAAATTAAAAGATAACTCCCCGTCATCTCCAGAACGTATCCGATCACGGAAGAGTAAATCAGCCCACCGAGAACGGCGCTCATGGTTGACAAACCTGTCGCGGATCCCATGGCACGTTGGGGAAAAATATCCGAGATCAATGCATATACGTTCGCTATCCACCCCATATGTGCCGCAGCTGCCAGGCTGATTAGTGCGATAGCCACATAGAATCCGGGATTTTGTGAAACGATAATAACCGGGACCACACAAAGCGCGCAAATCAACATAGCCGCCTTACGGGCAGAGTAAACACTGCGACCCCGGCTGATCATTCTGGAAGACAACCATCCCCCTGCGACGCTTCCCAGGTCTGCAATAAGGTAAATCGTAATCATCGGAGCACCGATGTTTTCCAGGGTTATTCCGTACGAAGAGTACAAAAATTTGGGTAACCAGAACAGGAGAAACCACCAGGTAGGATCAGATAAAAACCGAACCAGGCAGATCACGATCGTTTCTCTTTGGCGCAATACCGACAGCCAGGGAATTTTCTCCTCCGTTTCAACGGATCGTCCGGCCTGTATATATTCTAGCTCGTTGGCAGATAACCGGGGATGTTCCGATGGTTTCCGATAAATCAGCTTCCACAAGATTATCCAAATGAATCCAAGCAAACCCGTCACTATAAACGCCGACTTCCATCCATAATTTAACGCCAGCCAGGGCACCATCAGTGGAGCCAGGATAGCACCTACGCTTGAACCGGCATTGAATATACCCGCAGCGATAGCTCGTTCTTTTTCAGGAAACCATTCTGCCACGGTCTTGATAGCTGCAGGAAAGTTGGTCGCTTCCCCTACCCCCAGTGCAAAGCGGACCACTGCGAATCCAGCAACACTCCTGGCGAGTGCGTGCCCCATTCCAGCCAGACTCCAAATGCCAACCGCCAGTGGAAAAAACCACCTGACGCCAAACCGATCGATTAATTGCCCCATACCGACCACGCTTATACCATAGGCCAGTTGGAAGGCAGACACGATATAGCTGTATTCCAGTTCGCTCCATCCAATATCATTCTGAAGGGTAGGCGCCAGAATGCTCAGGACGCTGCGATCCAGGTAATTGATACTGGTGGCGAGAAATAACAAGGCACAAATTCTCCATCGATAACCACGGAAAAAATATTGCAAGCTGGAAGAAGGACCCGGTGTTTTAATAAGGCATAGGATTTAGGGCATGGCAGGTAGTTTCCATCCGTTATGATAGTCGTGCCGGATGTATTCACGAGCAGTTTCGAGCGCAGGTAAAGAAACCACTTCCGAACCGGACCTGATGACCCCGTTACGCAAAACCTTTCGGACGGATTGGGTCACTTCGAGTTCCTCGTGTGGTCCGATATTGGTAATCTCCATGTTGTCTCCATCCCACTTCAGTGTCTTTTCCATACTCTGCAATCTGATCGCCAGGACCCCGAGCAAAACCATTTCATTGAAAGGGCCTGAATATCCAAAATGGGCTGAACCTTCCACCCTGTTCTCCGGTGATTCTTTGCACGCCCTGATCCAATCCTGCTCGTGCGGACCGTCGATATATCCGGTTGCACCTTCTATCCGGCGTAGGAATTGCGGAACCTCGGGAATTCTTCCGGACAATAGTCTGGGATTGAATCCCCCCGTATCGCATACCAGGGTATCTTTGGACCCGATGAACATACACCCTCCCATCCCGTCGGACATCAGATCTTCCTCATCTTTCATTTCAAGGGGCCTGTCGGGCATCAATCCCCCATCGTACCAGTGAACGGTCACGCCAGGCATATCGACCCGCTTCATCGCCTCCCTTTGAGGAAAATCAAAATGTACGATTTCTGACTGGGGAGCGGATTCGTCGTTCATCGGGCTGGAATTTCCCTGGATGGCGACTGGATATTTCAGGTTTAGCGCCCGGTATACAGGATCGAGGACATGACACGCCATATCCCCAAAGGCGCCTGTACCAAAATCCCACCCCCCCCGCCAATTCCAGGGCGTATATACTTCGTGGTAAGGCCGATAAGGGGCTGGTCCGAGAAACAATTCCCAATCCAGGGTGTCAGGAATGACCATCACTTCCCCGGGTCTTTCCTGACCTTGCGGCCACAAGGGGCGATTGGTCCAGGCATGGGCTTCCTTCACCTTGCCTATTTCACCGTTCCAGATCCACTCACACAATTCCCTGACTCCATGACCCGAATTCCCCTGGTTACCCATCTGTGTGGCCACCCCGGATTGCTGCGCGAGCCTGGTGAGCAGTCTGGATTCGTATATCGAATGCGTCAATGGTTTCTGTCAGTGTTCCAATCTGATTGACCTTAATCAGGATAGAA
>CALEIL010000100.1 GCA_937876435.1 uncultured Bacteroidota bacterium | reverse complement strand
GAGATGATTCGACTTGTTGGTGTTCAGAGAATTTGTGTTTTGCCAAATTAATTGGTTTTGGGCTGTTTTGCAGCTAGCCTGATCCCGGATCCCGGGTCCCGAGTCCCTAAAAGCATCAGTGGGTGTGGGTGTATCACTTTAATTGGGCTGGTCAGATACGTGATTTCAAATATTTTTAATACCTTAATCCTTTTAAACTATCTTTAATAAATCGGACATTTAACATCAAACTATGAAAAGAAGAAAATTTGTACGCCAATCGACTTTTGCCCTGGGTGGTATTGGGTTGTTGGGAGTTGCTGCTTGTGGTGGCGGGACCCAGAATCAGGAAGGAGAATCCACGGATACTACCCGGATGAATCAGGCAGCTGCCAGTTTACCATTTAAGATATCCCTGGCGGAATGGTCCCTTCACAAAACATTGTTTGACAAAAAAATTGACAACCTGGATTTCGCCCGAATCACCAGGGAGGAGTTTGATATCGATGCGATCGAGTACGTCAACCAGTTTTTCAAAGATAAGGCAAAGGATAAGGCATATCTGGATGATCTCAATAAGAGAGCTGATGATCACGGGATATATCAGAATCTGATTATGATTGATGGTGAAGGAGGTATGGGTAGTCTGGATGATAAAAGTCGGATGCAGGCAGTGGAAAATCATAAGAAATGGGTCGAGGCAGCCAAACATTTGGGTTGCGGTACTATAAGAGTCAACGCTTACGGGGAAGGTACGGCTGAGGAGGTCAAGTCAGCAGCGATAGATGGTCTGGGCCGATTGGCAGAGTTTGCCCAACCCTTTGGTATCAATGTAACCGTCGAAAACCATGGCGGTTACTCGTCCAATGGGGCCTGGTTGGCGGATGTGATGAAGCAAGTCGGTATGGACAATTGCGGTACACTACCGGATTTTGGTAACTTCTGCATCGAACGAAGTGACGATGGATGCAAAAACGAATACGACCGTTATAAGGGAGTCACCGAACTGATGCCTTATGCCAAAGCTGTATCCGCTAAAACTCATGATTTCAATGCCAATGGAGATGAAACCCATACGGATTATGACAAGATGATGGATATCGTATTGGATGCCGGGTATCACGGCTGGGTAGGAATCGAATATGAGGGAAGCACGGACGACGAATACACTGGTATCCGCAAAAGTAAGGCGCTATTGGAAAAAATTCAGAAATCGAAAATGTAATACCGTCGCCTCTTCAGCGATTGCATGACCCTCTGTGGGAGGATAAGAATATTCAATTGTGGATCAAACGGGATGATCTGATTCATCCCGTTATTTCCGGAAACAAATACAGGAAACTTGCATTCCTCCATCCTTTATTCCGTTCAGGTGCCTGTCCCGGAGTCATAAGTTATGGTGGACCTTTTTCAAATCATATCCACGCTCTCGCCTGGCTTTGTAAGGAATACAATGTGCCATTGACGGCTTTTATACGTTCTCACAGGGAATACCTCCAAAGTCCTACCATGGAGGATGTGCGCGAATGGGGGGCGACCATCATTCCACTTTCTGCCAGGGATTATTCCAAAGAAGTCGCCCAGGCCAGAACCCTGAAAAGCAAGGACCAATTTCCAGGGCAACTGATTATCCCGGAAGGAGGGAGTCATCCTGACGCGCTCGCTGGCATCGGGGATATGATCGATGAGATCATGACCCAATTGCCCGCATGGGATATGATCGTCTGTCCGGTGGGGACCGGTGCTACCCTGGCGGGCATTGTCAGATATAAAAATCATGACCAGGTGGCCGTGGGAGTTTCCGCCCTCAAATCCTCCCGGACGAAGGAAATAATGGGTCTTCAATGGAATTTGGATCAGTACCGGCATTGGACTATCGCCGATCAATGGCATTTTGGTGGATACGGCAAAATAACCGAGGAATTATCGGGGTTTTTAGAATTTTTCAGAGAAAAACACGGCATCAAAATGGATCCGCTTTACAACGGAAAAGCTCTGTATGCTTTTTATCAGTATGTGAAATTTGACCTGATACCTCCCGGAAGCAAAGTGGTGCTCGTCCATACCGGTGGACTGCAGGGGGCTAGGACTTAGCTGTGGACAATTGACAATTGAAAGTTGACAGTGGACAGTTGATAGTGGATAGTTGATAGTTGACAATGGATGGTTGACAGCTATTGGTCTTAGCTGTTGGCCATTAGCCATGTGAGTGTGAGGATAGAAATCCGAATATGAGAAAAATTGAGCTTGGTTACATTTACTTTTTTTTGTCAATTACCCCTCCTCAACCATCTCAACCCTCTCAACTATCTCAACCGTAAAATGAGATTCTTAAACTTGTTGGTGTTTAGAGAATTTGCGTTCTGATAAAATAATACGTTGTATTTTTTTGGCCGTTGACAGATTAGCTGTATGGTGAGTGTGTGGTTTGAGGGTGCTACCTACGCCTCATTCCCGTCTTGATCCGTCACTCCGGACTTGATCCGGAGCTAAATCTCAATCCGCACGCTCGCCCGATCTACAAGCCCATCGATGGGTGGGTTGATTTTGTGAATGGTCAATACCATATGGAGAATGCCGGGAAAACGATCCCGAATGCGGGACACGAGTCGGAGACCGACGGTTTCGATCAATTTGCGGTTGTGTGCCATTTCTGATTTGCAAAGTTCGTAGATGATCTCATAATTGATAGTGTCATCCAGATTGTCTTTTTCTGCTGCTGGACTGATGTCGTATTCCATTTCTATGTCCACTTCATATTGCCCTCCGATTTTCTGCTCTTCCAGATAGTATCCGTGGTGAGCCTTAAAGTGCATCCCTTCTATAATTATTTTACTTTTCATTGGATATTTCCGCTTTAACTCCATATTTTGCAGCCAATATGCAGAAAAGATATGGCATATCCATTTAAATTTCATGATTACTTCGACCTGGATGAACGCCTGACCGATGATGTCAGAATGGCGCGCGATGCTGTCCGCGAATGGGTGAACCAGGAGATCGTGCCTTCCATTGAAGATCACGCCATGCAGGCGACCTTTTCCAGGGATTGGTTCAGGCAATTGGGTGAACTTGGTTGTTATGGCCCCGCGTTACCGGTCGAGGATGGCGGACACGGACTTTCCGAAACCGGATACGGTGTTTTGATGAGGGAACTGGAGAGAGGGGATACCTCCATCCGGTCCATGGCATCCGTACAGGGATCGCTGGTGATGTACCCGATCTCAGCCTTTGGCAGTTCGCACCAAAAGAGTCAATACCTCAAGTCGCTCGGTCGTGGCGAGATGATTGGTTGTTTTGGTCTGACCGAGCCAGATCACGGAAGCGATCCGGGAGGTATGGAGACACGTCTCGTCCGGGACGGGTCAGAATACAGGTTGTCCGGGAGTAAAATGTGGATTACCAATGCGCCTTTGGCCGATATTGCGATTATTTGGGCTAAGAATGAAAACGGAAAAATCCAGGGCCTCATCCTGGATCTACGAAGGGAAGGGGTGCGCGTCGAGACCATTAAAGGGAAATGGTCGCTCCGGGCGTCCGCTACCGGGACGATTTATATGGACAATGTCCGGGTAACGGAAGATGATTTGCTCCCCCTGGCGACCGGACTGGGATATGCTTTCAAATGTCTCAACAAAGCCCGGTACGGCATTAGTTGGGGAGTCATAGGTGCGGCGATGGATTGTTATCATACTGCGTTGACATATTCGCTGGAAAGACAGCAATTTGACAAGGTCATCGGAGCCTTTCAACTGACCCAGAAAAAACTGGCCGAGATGATCACCTCTCTGTCGCAGGCACAATTGATGGCATTCAGACTGGGGGAATTGGCAGACCAGGGCAGGGTCTCCAGTGCACAGATTTCTATGACCAAAAGATCCAACGTACATATGGCCTTGCAGGTTGCCCGGGAATCCAGACAAATTCTGGGCGCCATGGGGATTACCAATGATTTTTCTGTGATGCGGCATATGGTCAACCTGGAAACGGTCATCACCTACGAAGGCACGCACGATATCCATTTATTGATAACAGGACAGGATGTCACCGGTATTCCGGCTTATAAATAACGGGGATGGCAAAGTTTTCAAAATTTCAGTTAAAAAGACTGGAGGAAATATTCAAGGAACTGGAATATAATATACGTTATGGAAAAGGACAATTCAATTCCGGATACTGCCTGATCAGGGAAAACAAAGTCATCGTGGTCAACAAATTTTTTGATACTAGTGGAAGGGTGGAGGTATTGCTGGAAATACTCGACAAGGTTCCCAATGAAAATGATCCTCCCTTGTCTAAGAAATCGCTGGATTATCTTCAGTCTCTGTATCAGAAACTGGTTGAAACAAACGAATAAGGGTGAAAATAACCGTACTGGGAACAGGAACATCTCAAGGAATACCGGTCATTGGTTGTGACTGCGAGGTTTGCAGATCGGCAGATCCACGCGATCATAGGCTCCGGGTTTCATTGTTGGTACAGACCGGTACCACTTCCCTGGTAGTAGATACCGGCCCCGACTTCAGGCAACAAATGCTCCGGTCCGGGGTGGGCTATCTGGACGGGGCTTTGATGACCCATGAACACAATGACCACGTGGCCGGCCTGGACGATATCCGGCCGTTTAATTTCATCGCCAAAAAAGATTTTCCGCTCATTGGTCTGCCCAGGGTTCTGGACAATATCGAGGAGCGTTTTCAATATATTTTTGCTGAAAATAAATATCCGGGTGCCCCTTCTGTTGAATTGGTTCCGGTCCATCCCTGGGATGAGATCCAGATGGGAGACATCACCGTCACGGCGTTGCCCGTGCACCATGGAAAACTTGATATTCTCGGTTTTTCGTTTGGTCACCTGGCGTATTTTACCGATGTGAAGACCCTCGACGACGAGGTCATAGAGTACATCAGAAATGTCGATTATTTGATTATCAATGCACTGCATCACAAGCCCCATCATTCCCACCTCAATCTCGAAGAAGCCCTGAATATGATTCGACGGATAAATCCGCGGCAGGCATATTTGATTCATGTCAGCCATACCATGGGACTCCATGAAGAAATGGACAGAAATCTGCCGGATAATGTTAAATTAGCGTACGACGGACTGACAATTGATACTTGATTGCAAAATATGAGTAAAATTTTTGCATCTTGTATGTCGAGAACAGAACATGAATTTTAAAAATTTAACATCTTGGTGGATTTTGTTGTTTCCAGCAATTCTGGCCGGTCAGAATTTGCCGCAGATGTCCTCTGTTCACTGGGATCCGTATATTTACAACCCGGCGTTTGGGGGGATCACCGGTGTCACCCAACTGACAGCCCATTTCCGTTCCCAATGGCAGGGAATCGAAGGACAACCCCAAACTCAGATGCTCACCGGCTATACTCCGGTGGACATGATCAACAGCGCGGTTGGAATCCAGATATGGGCAGATCAGATCGGACGGGTGAAGAGTCAGAATTTTCTGGCTACCTACAGTTATCTCCAGGAATTGCCTTTCGGAATGTTGTCCGTAGGGATTGCCGCCGGAATGGATCGGAAGTCTTTCATCGGTTCCGATTGGCGGGCGCCTGACGGAGAGTACGGTATAGGGGTGATCAGCCACAATGATCCGATTCTTTCGGAGGAGAAAATTTCAGGAATTGCCCCCCGGTTGGATCTGGGATTATTTTTCAGTTCCGCTTTTTTTGAAGTGGGTATCAGCAGTCAGAATATTACACCTTTTCTATACATCATTTCGGGGGAAGGCAGAAGTCAGCCTGAAGGTCGTCAATTGCGCAGTTACGTGTTGCACGGGAGCTATTTTTACGACCTGTCAGAATCGATGTTGCTGGTGCCTTCGCTCGTGGTGAAAACCAATGGAACGTACACCCAGACTGAAGTAGGGGCTGGTGTGGATTATCTGGGAACGTTAAAAGGAGGGATGTATCTGAGGGGATACAATAGTTCAACTATCGATGCGTTAGTATTGCAGGCAGGGTACCAGTTTGCCGAAAATGCCTACGTGTATTATACTTTTGACCTGGGGCTTTCCGGATTGCGCAAAGTACATGATAACAGCCACGAAATCAGTTTGCGCTACGTGATAGATGAACCTTTATTCAAAGTAAAACGAGAAAAAATCATTTACAACCCCAGATTCATTGACTAATTTGAATGGATTTAAAATCGCCTAAAAATAAAGCATTAGATAGCAACGTTATCTTGGAGTTTTTGACTATATATCTATGGATGATGTTTCATTAAATCAGAAGTGGAATTATATTTGCAGCACATTTGAAAAAAAATACATCTCAGGAATGATTCGACGATTTTACAACATAGTATTTTTGAGTTCGGCAATAGTGCTTCTAGCCGCATGTGGAAGAAATTCTAATACCGGAGATTTGATGGGAGTGGAGGACCGGCCAAAGTGGAACAACGATATCAATCCATACGGGATGGTGTACATTCCTTCCGGACGATTTACCATGGGACCCAGCGATCAGGACATCAGCTATAGTTATACCGCCCGGCCCAGGGCGATCTCCATTCAGGGATTCTACATGGACGACACCGAAATTTCCAACAATGAATACCGGCAGTTTGTGAATTGGGTTCGCGACAGCATCGCCCACATCATCATGGGGGACGTTTACACAGACGACTATGGAAATGAAAAAATAGACTGGGAATTTGAACTGGACTATTCGGACGAGGCTTTGGATGAGATGTTTTATCAGGGCAACGATATGGTCAATAACCGGCGGGAATTGGATGTGCGGAAACTGAATTACCATTGGGAGCGATACAATATCAAAGCTGCCGCCATGGACAGAGGAAAATCCCCACGAAGTAATTTTATCGAAAAATTTCAGATTAACGTTTATCCCGATACCCTGGCCTGGATTCGGGATTTTGCATATTCCTTCAACGAACCAATGGCCAGAAATTATTTCACTCACGTGGCCTACGACAATTATCCCGTCGTAGGAGTCAACTGGCATCAGGCTCAGGCATTCTGTAACTGGAGAACGAGCTTGTGGAATCAGAATAAAGATCAAAAACTGGGAAGCGACGGATTCCGTCTTCCCACCGAAGCTGAATGGGAATACGCAGCCAGAGGGGGACACGAAATGGTCCCTTATCCATGGGGAGCTTATACGCTGAGAAATGCGAAAGGTTGCCTTTTGGCGAATTTCAAACCTGGTCGAGGCAATTATCCTGAAGATGGAGGCCAGTGGACGGTCGAAGTGGATAAATACAATCCCAACGACTATGGCTTGTTCAATATGGCCGGCAACGTTTCGGAATGGACCAGCTCGGCTTATCACGAAAACAGTTATTCCTTCCTTCACGACCTCAATCCGGATTTCAAATACGACGCAGAAGAAGACGAACCCGATGCATTCAAAAGAAAAGTTATCCGGGGTGGATCGTGGAAAGATGTAGGTTATTTCCTTCGGACAGGTGTCAGAGACTGGCAATATCAGGATACAACCACTTCATATATTGGATTCAGATGTGCTTTGACTTTCCAGGGAAGATCTCTGGATGATCAGTTCTGATTACTGGAATTGTATATCCCTCAATAGAATGAAATGAATCCCGGAATAGATTCCTGTTGTTTTTTTTTACGAATCGCATACACGAATTCAGAACTAACCTGCGTTCATAAGAACGGTAATATTTTTGTTCAATAATAAATGTAAAAAATTATGGCATTTTATAAGAAATCATGGTTTAAGTACCTGAAAAACTTCATCATCGGGGTTGGGGCAGCACTGGTGATGTTGGGTGCTCTTGGAAAGATCAACTCTTATCCATGGGGTGGAGCTGCGATAACCATCGGACTGGTCACCGAAGCAATCATTTTCCTCTTCCTGGGGGTTCTTCCTCCTGAAAAGGATTATTATTGGGAGAATCTATATCCGGGACTGGACAAAGCCAATTCCAATATAGCCCCGCTAACCAATGGTGCGGTCGTGGAACAAGCTCCGGTCAACGGGAAAAAACTGGATGCTGAGTTTTTGGAAGCCCATTTGGATGGAATGCTGGGGGAATTGCGCAATATGTCCAAAAGCATGCAATCACTGAAAGCTCTGCAGGAAGTGGATTTCTCACAAACCGGGGAGCAGATTAAGACGATGAACAATTTTTATACAAAACTCAACACCGCCATGGGGCAACTCGAGGGAAGCGTGGAAGATGCCAAGTTGTATAAAGAGAATATGGCCGTCCTCAATCAAAAGCTGGGATCGCTCAACACTGTTTACGGGAACATGCTCAACGCTATGAACACTAAGTAATATCAGTGACACATAATTAATTATTAAGATAAAATAATCATAAATGGCGATACCTAAGGAACCGCGGCAGTTGATGATCAATATCATGTATTTGGTATTGACGGCTTTGCTCGCCCTTAATGTTTCTGCGGAAATATTCAATGCCTTTGAAGTGGTAGAGAAGGGGTTAAAAAAGTCCAACAATGTATTGGATGACAACAACTCTAATCTGCCACCCGAAATTGCTAAACTAGCCCGGAAGGACGACAACCTGGCAACCTATGCGGAACGAACCGGACCTGTGCGAGAATTATCCGCCAATTTTTCAGAATACGTAGATGGAATTGTAGATCAGATGATCGAAGAGACCGGAGGATACCTCGATGATGGCAAAGTCAAAGGGTTTCAGAACAAAGATATTACCACCCGATACCTGGTCAATGAAGGGAAGGGCGATGAGCTCGAACAACGCTTGAGAGGATTGGAAGATGAATTTCTTCAATACGTGGATCCACAGGATCGCGAACGAATGGCCAATGAACTGAGCATCGAGATCGATGAGTCCTGGCAGGAATCGGAAAAGAAAAGCTGGGCGGAATTTAATTTTAACCAGATGCCACTATTGGCGACCATGCCCATTTTTGAAAAAATCAAAAATGATGTAAAAAGTGCGGAATCCTCTTTGCTCAATTACTTGATGAACAAAGTCGGTGGAGAAGATGTCGTGTTTGACAACTACCAGGTGGTGATGCAGGCCAAAAAAGGTTACGTCATCAAAGGCGAACCGTTTGAAGCCGATTTCTTCCTCAGTACTTCAGCCAGTGGAACCTCCAACACCCAAATTGATATCGCCGTCAACGGGTCTCCTGTACCCGTCAACGATGGGGTCGCCACGTTCCGATCACCAACCAATTCCACCGGGGTGAAAGAACTGGACGCCAGCATTACGGTCACCAATCCGGTCACAGGAGAAAAAACGAGTTACACCAATACGTTCACCTACGAGGTGGGCGAACGATCAGCGAGCGTATCCGCGGATAAAATGAACGTGCTTTACGTCGGAGTGGATAATCCACTCTCTATTACTGCTGCGGGTATTTCTTCCAATGATCTCAACGTGTCAGCCACTGGCTCGGGAATCCAGATCACTAAAACCGGGACTGGTAAATACAACGCTACGGTAGCCCAGCAGGGAGAAACCACGATCACTTTGAGCGGGGGTGGACTAGCTCCCACTTCGTACAATTTTAGAACAAAAATTATTCCCGATCCGGTACCTACGCTGTCCGGACAACACGGTGGAAGCATGGGGAATGGAGAATTTAAAGCACAGCGGGCTCTGATACCGGAATTGCAAAATTTCGATTTTGACGCTCGTTGCCAGGTGCTTTCGTTCAATCTGTTCCGTGTTCCAAGACCTGGAACAGGGGACGCTGTAGCTTCTTCCAATGAGGGCGGGACGTACAATTCAGCTACTCAGGGTCTGGTCAGTAAAGCCAGTCCACAGGATCGATATTTCTTTGAAGACGTCCGGGTCAAATGTCCGGGATGGCCTGTCGGTAAAAATGTCGGAACGGTGAGTTTTAAAATTCAATAAAGCAAGAAACAATGGCTGTCACACGAATTAATATCCTTCTTTTACTGTTACTTTCAGGGTTTGCCTTGCAGGCCCAGATAGCAGAGGAGATTATTACAGAATCCACGATCGATGGAGCTGATCCCAATGAAATCATTCAGCAGCAACAAGGTTCTTCGCCACGTATTTAAGCGTCAAACGAGCACCCTTGATTTCGCCTTATCTCGGAGGAACATGCAGGACTTGTTGCTGAAAGGCGCGCGTCTGGCTCAAACGCCTCCCGGAGTTTCGGTTTCGAAGACTCGCTTGGCGGACATTCCGTGCACATGGATCCGGGCCAAGGGAGTCGAACCGAACAACAGAGAGCTCATCGTATACTGTCACGGTGGTGCTTTCACCGCGGGTTCGGCCCGAAGTCACGAAGACATCGCCTGGCGCCTCTCTCAGGCCAGCGGTTCACCAGTTCTTTCCATTGACTACAGATTGGCGCCCGAATTTCCTTTTCCAAGTGGATTCGAGGACGTGCATATGGTCTATCAATCTCTCATCAATGAGGGATTTTCCTCTGAAAAAATCAGTGTTGCCGGCGATTCGGCCGGCGCCAATCTTCTTCTTTCGCTGATGGTTCATCTCCGCGACGAGGGAGAGGCGTACGGTCGAGCCCTGCACGCTGCCGGCAACACCGTACGCATCGAGCGCGTGGCTGGATCTAACGCTGACAAGCCCAAGCTGCGAAAGAAACCGGTCTTCCGACACATTGGTCGCTCATGAGCTGCTATCCTCGGCGGCGACGGCCTACGCCGGGGAGCGCGACTTGCGGGACCCACGGGTCTCTCCCCTGTTTGCCCGACTCGATGAGCTGCCGCCGCTCTTGGTATTCGCGGGCGGAGAGGAACTCCTGCTGGACGACGCTCATCGCTTGGTCTCGCGGGTCCGGGAGAGTGGCGG
>CALEIL010000099.1 GCA_937876435.1 uncultured Bacteroidota bacterium | reverse complement strand
CAGAAATTTCGACAATTCTGCGATACCAGGGAGGAAGAACTCCATCAAGACTTCCCGGGCTTCAAGATTCAAACCAATCTGGAACATCCACCTGTTCCGCCGCTCGACACCAGCCCGGATAGTGAAATTCTCCGCATTGTTCAGAAATTGACAGGAAAAGATTCCTGGTCCACCGTAGCCTATGCAGCGGAAGCCGGACAATTTTCTGAAGCCGGATACGAAAGCATTATTTGCGGTCCGGGGAGCATCGCACAAGCCCATCGGGCCAATGAATTTATCGATAAAGTTCAGTTGCAGAAATGCATCAGCGTGTTGCAGAAATTGATTGAGGAAAATGACGGGATTAGTTATTAGAGATTAGTGATCAGTTGTGAGGGTTTGCAGAATGAGTGGCACAACACCTCAACACCTCAACACCTCAACACCTACACTACCTCCGGATATTTTACCGGATCGACCTGGTGCAGCATACTAAGTATTTCAGAGACTACATCTTCCCGATTTGGCTTGGTAATATAGTCCCCATCATCTCCATAAGCCGGCCGGTGTTCCCGACTAGAGAACGTCCCGGGGGGAATCTCCAGATATTCGAAAATCGATTGTTCGGAAAGGCACCGTTCGAGCATATAAGCCGTCCCTCCACCGGGTACATCTTCATCTACGAAAAGGATACGGTTTGTTTTTTGTACCGACTGGCCGATCAAACCATTGAGATCGAAAGGCATCAACGTCTGCACGTCTATTACCTCCACCGAAATCCCATAGTCAGCCAGAAATTTTGCCGCTTCTATCGCTATCCACAACGTCGCACCGTACGATACCACCGTAATATCCTCCCCTTCCCTCACGCATTCCGCCTGACCCAGGGGGACGGTAAACTCTCCCAAATTATCCGGTCGGCGTTCTTTGGTCCGGTACCCGTTGAGAACTTCGATCACCAGCGCCGGATCATCGGATTGGAGCAGCGTATTGTACATCCCGGCCGCCTGAACCATATTCCGGGGCACGCAAAGGTGCATCCCTTTCAGCGAATTGAGCAACATTCCCATCGGAGATCCCGAATGCCATATTCCTTCGAGCCGGTGCCCCCTGGTCCGGATGATCGGCGCGCTCATCTGGATGCCATTGGTCCGGTAACGCAATGTGGAAAGATCATCTGACAGTGGGGCCAGGGCATAGATCACGTAATCGAGATACTGGATCTCAGCGATGGTTTTGAGTCCCCTCATCCCCATCCCGATCGCTTGTCCCACGATGGTCCATTCCCGGATCCCGGTATCGAAAATCCGATTCTCTCCAAATTTATTTTGCAGACCCGCAAATCCCTGGTTGACGTCGCCCAATTTGCCCAGATCTTCCCCAAAAGCAAACAGATCCGGATATTTTTCAAAGCATTTCTCAAAAAAGTGATTAATAATCTGAAATCCGGCTTCCACGGGGCTATCCTCCGAATAAACGGGATCAACCACAGGAATTTTGAGGGGCGAAAGATCACTGGAGGAATACAGTTTGGTAGAAATCTGCTGATCCAGTCCATTCATTTTGGTTCTCAACCACTGAATCAATTGTGGATGCTCTATGTTTTTCAGAGACAATTCATGACTGATCTGCCTTCCCGCTGAAATAATATGCGAAAGTCTGGGATATTCCAGCGCATTCATGATTTCATATTTTTCCCTGATCGAAGCGGGTTCGCCAATACGCACGTAAATATCACGCACGATATCCGTAAATTCCTCTTTTTCTTTTTTAATCCTCGAAGTCAGCTTGTTCCAGGTATTATTTTTAGCAATTTTAACCTGCTTATTGGCCTCGGTTCTGAGCAATTCGAGTTGTTCCTCGCTCGCCATTCCGTTTTCGATAATCCATTCCTGAAACTTGAGAATACAGTCGTTGTCCTCTTCCCATTGGAGTCTTTCACTGGATTTGTATCGTTCATGAGATCCAGAGGTACTGTGACCCAAAGGTTGAGTCATATCCATGACGTGGATGAGTGCCGGGATATGTTCGTTCCTGACTTTTCCCACCGCTCGTTCATACAATTCCACCAGACCCGGATAATCCCATCCTTTGGCGGTATAGATCCGGATTCCGTTTTTATTCTCATCGATCAAAAATCCCTCCAAGGCCCTGGATATGCTTTCCTTTACGGTCTGATATTTTTTGGGAACCGAAATGGCGTATCCATCGTCCCAGACGCTTACGGCCAATGGAAGCTTCATCACGGCTGCCGCGTTCATCATTTCCCAGAAAGGCCCTTCTGATGTACTCCCGTCCCCTATGGTGAAAAACGAAATGCCTTCTCCCCGATCATTGTGGGGATGATCAGCGATTTCCTCGACTTCCCGAAATTTTTTCGAGGCCAGTGCAATCCCTATACCCCGGGCTACCTGTCCGGCGGTAGAGGAAATATCCGCAGTCACGTTATATTGATTTTTGAGGTCGGTAAACTTTCCTTCTTCATCCACAAAAGGCGTCGCAAAATGACTCGCCATCTGCCGTCCTCCCGAGAAAGGATCTAGCTTGGTATCGGCGTATACCTGGGCAAAATAACTCTCCAGATCGGTTTCACCTATAGCAAACATAAAAGTCTGATCCCGATAATACCCGGTTCTGAAATCACCCTTCCGGAACGCCCGCGCCATTGCGACCTGTGCCACTTCCTTTCCGTCTCCACTGATTCCAAATTTGGCCTTCCCAGTCAAAACTTCGCGACGTACCATAATGGACGCTTCCCTGCTGACGCAGCAAATCCAAAAATCGTGAAGGACTTCTCTTATGTAGGGTTCTTCGACTGTAATCAGTTGATCTACACCCGAATCCGTGATCAAATTGTTCATATGATAGGATTGTTTCGCCTAAATTTACGACAAATATAGTTGTTTTCAAAAACAATCCGGTCACCTGTCCTACTACCGAATTGACATCCCAGATATATAACATATTGTGTATTAATAGGTTGTAGGACGAATATAAGAATTTTCCTGATTTAACTTTTATTTATACGAACAATGTTTCATAAAGTACGTTTCATCATCGTATATTAGCTGTCATATATTCATTCATTTAAAACTTAAAAAATGAAACATATTGCACTGACCCTATTATTAGCCATCGGGTTTATCTCATTCGGAATGGCTCAAAGCCCACAGGCTGAAGAAGTCAAAACCAGTTTGAAATTTGAACAAACTACGGTGGATTATGGAACCATCGAACAAGGATCAGATCCGTACAGATCATTTGTATTTGAAAATACGAGCGATGTACCCGTGGCCATAAAAAGTGCGAAAGGATCATGTGGATGTACCGTGCCGGAATATCCCAAAGAACCCATTATGCCTGGACAAAAAAGCGAAGTCAAGGTGAGATACGACACGCAAAGAATCGGAACGTTTGGCAAAACCGTTACTCTGATGACTACCAACGATGAGAAAATCGTACTCAATATCAAAGGAAAAGTATATAAAGAAGAAGATAAAAGCGTTCCTACTCAGGATCAGGCCGCTTTCTAAGAGGATAATTATTTTTATAAGTTATAAAATGACCCTTGAATATTTGTTCAAGGGTTTTTTTATTTTACCTGCCATGAAACGGACAGGGGAAACAACAATGAATACCTATATCGTCAAACGCTAAGTACAATATTCTATGATTATCATTCTATCGCCCTCCAAGACACTCAGAAAAGAACAGATTCCTCATCCGTCCCCTACCCTTCCACTTTTTCCGGAAAAAACCGGAAAGCTCATGCGCAAACTGCAACGGATGTCCAGACCCCAGATCAAAAAACTGATGGGGACCAGCGACGACCTGACCAATCTCAATTTTGAGCGTTTCCAGGATTTTGATCCCGATTTCACGAAGGCTCTGGGAGAACCGGCTATATACACTTATCAGGGAGATGCGTACATCGGTCTTGATTCCCCCTCCTGGTCGGATAAGGATCTGGAATATGCCCAGCCCAGGTTGCTAATCCTTTCAGGCCTGTACGGAATAGTCCATCCCAGCACCCTGATACAGCCCTATCGGCTTGAAATGGGGGGCCGGTTTAAAATCGGCCGGAATTCGAATTTGTATACCTTCTGGAAGACGACGCTGTCTGAGCATCTTCGTACGTATTTCCAGGATCAGAACGAGGAGATATTGGTCAACCTGGCCTCCAGGGAATATTCTGATGTACTGGACCAGAAGAAAATAGGCGCGACCACGATTGAAATCCACTTTCGGGAGTGGAGGAAGGATAAATGGCAATTTATATCCTACGACTCCAAAAAAGCCCGGGGAACGATGGCCCGGTACATCATCCAAAACCGGATAGAAAAAGTGGAACACCTCCGGAAATTTGACCTGGATGGCTACGGATTCAATGAAGAGCTGTCGACCAGCGAGGTTTTATTTTTTACAAAGTAATCCCGATCTTTAAATTTTCACAGGATCTGGTTATCTTACATCAGGGAAAGGAGTCACGACCAGTAAGCAGAAACCGTCATTCATGAAAGATACGTGGAAATTTGTCCTCACTATGTTGCTGAGCATTATCCTGCTCGTCCTGTTGTCGCGTCCCATGACGATAGGGGGAATAAATCTTCCCGCAATAGGTCATTTTTTGAATCCATTCACGGGTTTTTGGAATCAGGCCGAATCGGGAAAAGCCGGAAGCCAGGAAATTTTCAATAGTCCATTTCTTTCAGACTCGACCCGTATTGAGTTTGACAACAGAATGATCCCGCATATCTATGCTCCGGACAATATCAGTGCTTTCTATGCCCAGGGCTATCTCCACGCCAGGAACCGGCTTTTTCAGATGGAATTGACTGCCAGGGCTATAGCAGGGAGATTGTCAGAATTGCTGGGTGATGAGACCCTGGACAGGGATATTTTTGCCAGACGGATCAATTTTTCGAAAATTGTGGATGACAAATACGAGGCCTGGAGCAAGAAACCGGAAATGATGGCTATGGTGGAAGCTTATGTGCAGGGAGTCAACGACTATATCCGAACTCTTCAACCCAAAAATCACCCCCTGGAATACAAATTATTGAGCGCCGCCCCTGAAGAATGGAGCGTCCGCAAATGCATTGCAGTATCGGTATCACTGGCAGCCACGCTCAATCTCAACCTGGAAGATTTCGCCCAGACCAATACCTTGTGGAATATCGGACCTGAATTACACAGTAAACTGTTTCCATTATTTCCGGATACCATTTTGCCTATCGATATCGACAAAATTCATTATCCGGACTCCGTCCCTTTACTGGATCCCCAATCTTATGACCGCCTCGATTATCTGAAAGACCAACTTCCACCGGATGCGGGACCAGGCATCGGTAGCAACAACTGGGCGGTGAGGGCTGTCATCACCCGGGATTCCATCCCCATGGTAGCCAACGATCCCCATCTGAGGCTGACCCTACCCAATATTTGGTATGAAATCCAGATTCACAGTCCGGACTTTCGCACCCATGGGGTATCCGTGCCGGGCATGCCCTCCATCGTTATCGGTTTCAACAACCACATCTCCTGGGGTATGACCAATTCCTCCATCGATGTACTGGATGCCTACAAGATAAATTGGGTAGACAAAGAACAAGGAACATATTTACTGGACGGCGAGACCAGACAGGCCACTCTGAGAGAAGAGGTAATCCACATCAGGGATAGACCATCCCACACAGAAGAGGTATATGATACCTGGTGGGGTCCCGTTTTATATAGTAATCAAAACTCCGAACATCAAAACATAGCCGTAAAATGGATGAGTGCGTACCCCGGGAATCTGTGCGATTTCCAGACGTTATACGAGCTGATGAAAGCAAGGGACCTGGAAGATTACCAGAATGCTCTTCATAATTTTTACGCCCCGGGGCAGAATATCGTATTTGCATCGACCCAGGATTCGATCGCTATTACGGTCCAGGGCCATTTCCCGGTCAAGCGACCGGATCAGGGACGATTTATCCTGGATGGAAGCAGTACCTCCAATGACTGGAAGGGTCGTATTCCGACGGAAGATTTACCCCGCATGATAAATCCAGACCGGAATTACGTAGTATCTGCCAACGAATGGCCGGCATATCCTGATTATCCTTACTATTATTCAGGTAAATTTGATCAGTACAGAGGACGAGCCATATCCAGATATCTGGACTCCTATCAGCCGCTGACACCGGAAAAAATGAAAGAAATCCAAACGAGTAATTTCAATTTAAAAGCCGCTGAGTTGCTTCCCGTTCTACTGGCTCATATACCCGGGGATGAAGCCTACGACCGATTCACAGACAGTCTGGAACACTGGGATTATCATTACGAGGCTGAGAATCCTTTACCTACGTTCACCGAGATGTGGATAGCGGAATGCCTCCGGCTGAGTTTTGATGAAATCAACCTGCCCGATTCCATCTCTTCTGTTACTCCGTCGGAATGGCGGTTCAGGGAACTGCTGGAGAATCCGGACGATATCATTTTCGATCAGACCGCCACGCCCGACGTCCTGGAGAGTGCTGCTGACATCATTCAAAGCGCCTGGCAAAGTGCCCGGGCATCCTACCTTCTTATCCCAACAGAGGAACGGAAATGGGGAATCTACGGCGGATTGAATATTTCCCACCTACTCGGCATCCCTGAGTTCTCACGGCCCGGCTTATTGACCGGAGGCAACGGAAATACGATCAACGCCACGACCCGCACCAAAGGACCGAGCTGGAGGATGATCGTCGAAATGTGGCGCGATAGCGTAGTAGGGCACGTCATTTATCCGGGAGGACAATCCGGCAACCCGGGATCCCGGTATTACGACAATTTCGTAGACGATTGGGTTGAAAATAAGTACTACGATGTCCGGCTCGAAAGCGATCCCAACTCCATCCCCGGGTCCATCCATTACTCCATATATCTTCTGCCAGAATGAAAAATCTGCTCAAAATCGTTTTCCTGATCTGCGGGGTCTGGTTGTTGTCCTTCAACATAGACTGGCGGCTTTCGTTTCTGCTGCCATTCATCCTATTTCTGCTGGCCCCCCACCGAAGCGTATGGGTGGATGCTACGGTAGGATTTATCAGCGTGTTCGTGGTTTGGCTTACGGCTTCACTGATAGTGGACGGTGGAAACAACAGCCTTTTATCCAACCGGCTGGCTGATTTATTTGGGCTTCCAAATGGTCCGACCCTCGTCGTAATATCCGGATTTCTGGGAGGCATTCTCGGCGGACTGGGAGCGCTTTCCGGTCATTTTTTGAATAAATCTCTACTATTTTCGAACGATAAGACCTGAAAGTATGTTTAAATTTACAGTAAAACATTAAGATAAAAATGAAAAGAAGAAAACGACCATATTCTCAGAGGGGTACCCACGATGCCCAATTCAAAAAAAGTCTGGTTTCCTACGTGTTAATGATCATTTTTTTCGGATTTCTCTTTCTCAGGACCGGTGTTCCCTCGTTCGTTTTTTTCATTGTAGTGATTCCCATGACCATATCGATTATACACAAATATATTGACACTCAAAACAAGGAAAAATATATATCCGAAGAAGAGGATGACATATACGATTCAGACGATAAATTCCCGGAAGAAGATTGGGAAGAGGATGCGCTTGAACTGGAGGATATGAAAACCCTCAGAAAAGAGTGGAAAGATTCTGATTTGGTGTGAATTTTCCTAATTTTAGCCATTAAATATCAAATGTCAACCTGCAAAAGGAAGGTTGGCTTAATTTTTGATATATTATGAAATAATATAATTTAGCTCAAAATATATACAAACCGGGCTGGAGAGAGGCTATCCCAAAAACCTTGTTAATATCCACCCGGTTTTATTTTACCATTTTTTCCATTCCCGATGGCCTCGAATTGTGGATCAATGATTAATTTTGAGGTTTTCAACCACCTTATAAGTCTATTTCAGGGCATTAATTATCGGTTTGACTATGCCAGTATCAATGAATTCGAATCCACGTTCACCGTTTGCTATACCTGGGAATTTAATCCTATTGATTGGTCTGTGGATGACAGGCTGTACTACCGTAAAACATACTGCCGCTCCCACTGGGGTAGTAGCATCCTCAGATATGGTGGTGAGCGCATATCCTGCCGCCACCAGGGTAGGAAGTGAAATACTCGCTATGGGCGGCAATGCCATCGATGCGGCGGTAGCAGTCCAGTTTGCCCTGGCTGTGACCTATCCACAGGCGGGGAACATCGGGGGCGGTGGCTTCGCAGTGGTGCGAATGCACGATGGAGAAAGCAGAACGCTTGATTTCAGGGAAAAAGCATCGCGGAACGCCCACGAAGACATGTATCTGGACGAAGATAAAAATATCGTTCCTGGGCTTAGCCTTCGCGGACATCTGGCCAGCGGAGTCCCCGGTTCTGTGCATGGGATGTACCAACTCCACCAATGGAAGGGGCAATTACCATGGGAAACTCTATTGGAACCTTCCATTGCCCTGGCAGAAAACGGTTTTGAACTCACGGAAAGCCAGGCCGAGGTTTTGAACGGGTACAAAGATGATTTTATGGAAGTCAACGGCCATGATATTCCCATGATCAAGGAAGGGGGCTGGAAAAAAGGGGACGTCATGAAGCTCCCCGATCTGGCAGAAACCCTTAAGAGGATCCAGAAGAACGGGCCGGCCGGATTTTATGCTGGCAAAACAGCCCGGTTAATCGTCCAGGAAATGGAATCCGGCCATGGAATTATCGATTATGAAGATCTCAAAAGGTACCGATCCAAATGGCGCCTGCCGCTGAAGGCCTCTTATAAAAACTACGACATTATCACCATGGCTCCTCCGAGCAGCGGTGGTGTGGCAGTGGTCCAGATGCTCAAAGGACTGGAAAAAATAAACCTCCGGAAATACGCCCACAATTCGGCTCCCTACACCCACTATCTGGTGGAGGTGGAAAAAAGAGCTTACGCTGACAGGGCTTCGTTTCTGGGAGATCCGGACCATGCCCCGGTACCCACCGATCTACTCATCAGTGATTCCTATATCAATGAAAGAATGGGACGCATAGATCTGGCCACGCTCACCCCATCCTCTTCCATCAAAGAAGGAAATGTAGAGATTATAGAGTCCGTCCAGACCACTCATTTTTCCATCGTAGACAAAGACAGAAATGCGGTAGCCATCACTACGACGGTCAATTCCTATTTTGGCTCCAAGGTATGGATAGATGGCGGTGGTTTTTTCATGAACAATGAAATGGATGATTTCTCTTCCAAGCCCGGTGTGCCCAATCAATTTGGCCTGCCTGGCAATGAAATCAACAGCATCCAGCCAGAGAAGCGGATGTTGAGCAGTATGACTCCCACCATCGTTGAACAAGATGACGAACTGTTTATGGTATTGGGAAGTCCCGGAGGATCCACCATCATTACCACGGTATTGCAGACGATATTAAACGTAGTGGAATTTGATATGTCCATGCAGGAAGCCGTGGATGCCCGACGGTTTCACCATCAGTGGATGCCCGACAGGATCCAACACGAAATAGAAACCTTCACGCCTGAAGTAATGGAGGCACTGTCACAACGAAATTATACCTTCAGAGACCGGGGCTCGATCGGTATGTGCGACGCGATTATGGTCCACAGGAATGGCGTGCTGGAAGGTGCGCCGGACTCTACCAGAGGTGACAATACGGCTCTGGGACATTAATTCAAACGTAGAATAAATCAAGCGATGAATACATATTGTCTTTTCAATGGAGAAATACACAAAACCGCCGAACCTGTCCTGAAAGTAAATGACCTGGGGCTGTTGCGGGGGTACGGTGTCTTCGATTTTTTCCCTATTGTGCAATCGAAACCCCTGTTTTTCAATGACTACTGGAACCGGTTCAGCAGCTCTGCGAAGCAGATGAGATTACCGTTTGAATGGGAGGAGGGCCCATTTACGGAGTTATTGGATCATCTGATTCGGAAAAACGAACTCACCGACGGATTTTGTAAACTTTTGCTGACGGGAGGATATTCCAGCAATGGCTTCCATCCCGACAAGGACCCCAATCTGATCGTCACGACCCAGGGGCCCATTCATTACCCCGCGGTCAACTACGAAAAAGGGATCAAATTACTTTCTATCGAGTACGTTCGGGAATACCCGACCATCAAATCGATCAATTACATGACCGTACTATTGGCGCGCGACCGGCTGAGAGAGGAAGCTGCTGAAGACGTGCTCTATTACTCCCCCGAAAGCGTGACCGAATCGTCCCGGAGCAATTTCTTTATCATTGACAAAAATAATATCCTCAAAACACCTGGGAACAATATCCTGGCCGGAATTACCCGGAGCAAAGTACTTGGAATTTCAAAAAATCTGATCGAAGTCCAGATTACGGACGTTACTCTGGATGAGGTCAGGGAAGCCCGGTCTGCTTTTCTGACCAGTACAACCAAAGGCATCATGCCCGTCACCCGGATAGATGATTTCGCCATCAATGAGGGTAAAATCGATCCCGTCATCGCCCAATTACAACAAGGTTTGGAGCAGGAAACGAAGCGGTATATCCAGGAAGCGGTTATTAAATTTTGAATTTTGAATTGAGCACTCCTAAATGCCGTTTTGCATCAATTACTATACCTCTTCGGAGAGTCCCTGATTGATGTTCAGAAGATTCGCCAAACTAAATTTTGAATTTTGAATTTTGAATTGATAGCTTTATGCGGTTGAGATGGTTGAGGGGGTTTAGAGGGTTCAAATTTCAGAAACGGTTGTTAGCTGAAAGCTGAAAGCTGAAAGCTGAAAGCTGAAAGCTGAAAGCTGAGAGCTGA
>CALEIL010000098.1 GCA_937876435.1 uncultured Bacteroidota bacterium | reverse complement strand
GGCCAAAGTAGAAATCGCCATTAACCCCGATATCCAACAGCATATAACTAGTGTGGATATCGCTATCCGCCAAAAATTCCAAATCTTTGTCATGGTAGGATGAACCTTCTTCTAAACGGATCGAGGTACCTCCTCCCCCAATTCCCAATGTAGGATAAAAGGAAACGGAAGGTAAATTGGCCAGTACGTAGCCCCCCTGCAACATTCCGTACCCTTCAAACAGATCTGCTCCGTAGAAATCATTGGACGTTCCGGAGCTAAACTGAATCATACCCTGCCCCCCGATAAAAAAGTTCTTCATAAAAATGCCCCCACCAATCCCCGTCCCTATCAGGGAGCCATCCAGCTTTGGAAGATCGTGTCGGTCCAGGTCTTTATTTAGAGATGACGTATTTCTGAGGTGCAATCCTGTCATAGCAAAAAATTCTGCCCCCTTGTATCCTGCGGAACCAGATGACTGCGCAACATTGGATGATAAAACGAAAAGGGAAAAGGAAAGAAAGAAAAACATGGTAACTACACATCCACCTGGTTTTGACAACTGATTTTCGGTCTTTTTAAGGATGGGGCAAAACGAGGCGATTTTTCCTATGGCTGTGTAGGTACAAATCATGGTAAATTTCCACATGGCTGATTGATTTTGAATAAGTTACCTTCTGAATCATTATAAACACAACTACCATTTGAGGAGGTTATTGTAAAAATTCTCGAGAGATCGTGTCCCATTTATTCTTTTGAAAAAGGTTAAAAACTGGAGTTTTCTGATCGGTATAAACCATCAAATAAAAACACCTATACTGCCATAATTTAACATATTATAACTATCTTGCATTTGTAATGATATGGATACAATTAAACTTTATATAAGATTCACTTACATACAATAAATCAAGGCCATCGTGCTTTTTCATAGAGTTAAAATACCATCAAATGAAAATGACCATATTAAGAATATTACCGGCATTTATCATACTTCTGACCACGGTCCAGTTTTCTTTCGCCCAATACTCGTACAAGGATCAGGATGAATTCAAAAAATACCGCCAGGCGGTGGAACTTTATCAAAAAAACAATTTCCCTCAGGTTGTCATCCTGATCGATGAGTTTCTCACGGAAAACCATAAGGTTTACGAATCCCAGTTTCAAAACATCAGGGTCCACGCAGAATTATTGAAAGCCCAGTCTGCGCTGTACAATGAGGATCCAGACGGAGAGGAACTTCTGGTCACTTTTATTGACAAATACCAGCCCGATCCACAGGCCAACGAAGCCCTGTACAATCTGGCAGACTTTTATTTCCGCGGTCGCAAATACGATCTGGCCATCAAATATTACAACAGGATCGGGAATGGAACTTTGACCACCGAACAGGCCGGACAAGTGGCTTTTAAACTGGGATACAGCCATTTTGTCAAAAAAGAATTCAAAGAAGCGATGGCAGCGTTTGAGAAGGGGCGGAATGCCGGTGGCGAGTATTACCATGACCTCAATTACTACTATGGAATGGCCGCCTACTACGAAGGGGATTACGCTACAGCTATCCGTTCCTGGGAAGTCGCTCAGGACAACAAAACGTATCAGAAACTCATCCCCTATTATCTTACGCAAATATATTTTGCCAACGGTGATTATGAAAAGCTTATCAGCTATGCCCTGCCCTACGCTACCGAAACGGGCATTCAAAATCAAAAAGAAATCAATCAATTGATCGGGCAAAGTTATTTTGAGTTGGGGGACTTTGAAAAAGCACAGCCCTATCTGGAAGAATACGAAGCCAATTCGGGTACCATGCGAGCTGAGGATTTTTATCAATTGGCCTACGTCCAGTACAAAAACGGTGATTTCGCCAAAGCCATCCCCAATTTTCAGGAATTGAGCAACGAAAAAACCGCTATGGGACAGACGGCCATGTACTATCTCGCGGAATCCTATTTACAATCCGGGAATAAAGCCTCAGCCCGGAACGCATTTTACAACGTGGTACAATTTCAGGAAAACATGCCCCTGAGAGAAAACGCTCTGTTCAATTATGCCAAGTTGTCCGCAGAACTCGATTATGACGTAGATGCGATCAACGCCTTTTCCAAATTTCTACCCACTTCTCAATACTACAATCAGGCTCAGGATTTGATGGCGGATGTGCTCATCAATACCACCAATTATCGAAAATCAATCGAAATCCTGGAACAAATAGAAAATCTATCCCCGGGACTCCAGGAGGCTTACCAGACCGTTTCTGTGCGGCAAGCTAACCTGGATCTCAAGGAAAATAAACTGGATAACGCCCTGCTCCAGTTTAATAATAGCTTGAAATACACACCATCCTCTGACCTCCAGGCGGAGTCATTTTTCTGGATCGGTGAAATACTCAACCGTAAAAAGAACTATCCGGAAAGCGAGGCAGCGCTCAACAAATATATGGCCCTGGCGAAGACCAGCTCACCTTCCAATCCAGCCGTCAATCCGGTCTTTGCCAACTATATACAAGGGTATAATTATATACGAACCGGCGAAAACCGACTGGCCATTCAGTCACTCCAGCGTACCATAGACCAGGGAGAATCCATGGCTACCGGTTCCCAGGCCAAACCAGAGAATTTGAATGATGTCATCGGAGATGCGTACATCCGGATAGGAGATAATTATTTTCAACTATCCCAATACAGCGAAGCTGCTACCTGGTATCAAAAGGCAGCCAATCAGAAAGTGGCAGGATATGATTATGCCCTGTATCAATACGCGCAGATTCTCAGCCTCCAGGGCAATGAAAGTCAGCAGGTGGCAGCCCTGGACCGTATGTTGCGGGAGAAGCCGGATTCCCGATATGCTGATATGGCTTTATTTGACAAGGCAGATGCCCTGATTCAAGCTAATCAAATGGCGCAGGCGAGGGAACCTCTCCGGACGCTGATTCAGAAATACAAGGGTAAAAGTGATCTGATGAACAAAGCCCTTTTCAAGCTCGGATTGATCGAATACAACCTCGGCAATGGGGATGATGCACTGACGTACTACGGTCAAATTCTCAAAAACAATCCCACCAGTCAGGAGTCCTCCAATGCTCTGTCTGCTATCGAAGAAATCTATGTGATCGATCGGGGAGATCCGGATGGATACTTCCGGATTCTGGAATCTGTACCGGGCATGAAAATCGGAGAACGGCAGAAAGACTCGCTTCAGTACAGCGTAGCCGGAAACTATTTCAACAACGGGGAATACGAAAATGCAGTGGATGCCTTCGGACAATATTTAACCAGGTATCCTAAGGGTTTTTATACACTGGATGCCTACTACAACCGGGCTGAGTCAAACGTCTTATTGAAGAGATTTTCAGCCGCCCTGGCGGATTATGAAAACGTAATACAAAAAGGGAACAGCTCCTACTACAAAGAAGCGGTCAAAAAAGCAGCTATCATTGCCTACAATGATCAACAGGATTTTACAAAAGCCCTGAAGTACTACACGTTGTACGAACAACTGGCCTCTGGTGGCGAAGAACAATTCAATGCACAGGTCAATGCCCTCAACTCCGCGTTTGAAATCGGAGATCAAAAAGCGATCCTGGTTTTTGCTGAAAAGGTGAAGGACAACCCCCTCGCCAATAATGCCCAAAAAAGTTTGGCCCATTTCACCCTGGCCAAATCAAATATAGAAGCGGGGAAATCAGAAGCAGCCCTGAATGATCTCGACTTTGTCGTGGCAAATTCCAACAACCAACAAACCGCGGAAGCCAGATATCTGATCGCCAAAATTCTGTACGATCAAAACAACCTGGCCGAAGCTTCTGTGAAAGTAAAAGAGGCGTATACCCAAAATGGTGCATATCCCCAATGGGTGGCCAAAAGCCTTTTGCTCAACGCCAGAATATTGATCAAACAAAATGACCTGTTCAATGCCAAGGCAGCGGTGGAAGCCGTAGTCGACAATTTTGCCAATGATCAGGTGATCATGGAAGAGGCCAATGCTTTACTAAAACAGATCAATGATTTGGAAACCAAAAATAGCCGGATCGAAAAAAGTCCTCAGAACGGAGAACTCGAGCTGGACTTTGGGAGTCAATAATTCTGTCTGACGATATATATATGAGTATTTACAATAATATATTCCATCCATCAAGCAATCATCAAATGTCCAATATCACACATCACGTTTGGAAATCAGCCTACAGTATATGCACCCTCCTGGGAGTCTTCCTGTTGACACTATTCCCGGCCCTGGCTCAAAATGATTTACCTACCAGCGAGGTAGAAGTGGTCAAACAGTTTGAAGCCAGGCTCATCGAAGCTAACCGGATTACTCTGGAACCCGGGCAGGCCGTAGTCGAGCCTTTGCCACATAATTTTGAATACGAAGTGATCAATCATCAGGAATCCGTATCCTATAATGCGCCGGAAATCAAACCTCGTGGGTACCGAACCGGACGAGGTCCGGAGATTTACCGGGGCTTCCTGAAAGCGGGAGTTGGATGGCCGCTCAATTATCTTGGACAGTTCGGGTACCGTTTTGATATCGACAGGGATCGAAATGCCAATATTTTTGCTGATATCCGGGGTCTCAACGACGGGAAAGTAGAAGATCGCCAGGTCATGAACGCCAACGTCAAGGGTGACGTGAATATGTTTACCGAAATGGGAATGAAACTGAGCGGGTTCGCAGGTTTTAAGAGGGATATGTACCACTATTACAACCCACCCCAACCCATCGACAGTTTGACAGCTAATAAAGTGGGCTACAACGATTTCACAATAGGGGCTTCACTGAAAAACTACGAAGAAAATGATCTCGGAATCGACTATCAACTGGAAGTGGAAGGTAATTTCCTGAAATCGAGTTTCGCCCAAAAAAATAATACGTTCAATATTTATGGGAATGTCGGGAAGTCATTTGGTGAATCCGTCGTATTGTCTGTAGGATTGGCCAGTTTCAATGACAGCTACGAAGATGTAGAGAAGATCAAACAAAATTACTTCCAGCTCAATCCGGTGTTGACCTATTCGACCGGGCGCTTCAAGATCAGCGGAGGCGTATTTGTGTTATCATCCGGGGACAATGCCAGCATCAAGCCCGACGCCGAGATCGAGGTAGGGATAGTGCCTCACACTATCCATGCATTTGTGGGGGCTGACGGAGGTTACCAGATCAATTCCCTGCGTCGTTTCATTACTGAAAATCCCTTTATGGCCCATACGATGGACAGCCTGCTTATCACCAACACCAATCATTATTACGGTGGAATAAAAGGAAATATTCAGGGAGTAAGCTACAATCTTCAAGGAGGATTCCGACAGCAGGATGACTTGCCCATTTTTCAGATACAATCCCCCGTCGATCCTTTGGAAGACCATTTTCTATTATACGAACCCGTGTTTGATGACGCTACCAATTTCTACGGCGAATTGGCTGTGAGTATGCCCCTGCTTCCCAACCTGAATCTGTACTCTCTGATCCGATACGACCATTACGAAATGGACGAACTGCCCGAGGCTTATTACATACCGTCCACCAAAGTTCAGATCGGAGGTAAATACAGTATGATGGAAGGCAGAATCAATCTGGGAGCTGATTTCAATTTTCTGACCGCAGTAAAATACCCTGAGAATGAATACGCCAAACCCAACGCTGTATTTGACATCAACCTAAACGGTGAATATCTTTTCACCGAAAATTTTGGAGCCTTTGTCCAATTCAATAACTTAGCCGACAGCCGGTATATTCGCTGGCAGGACTATGAAGGTCTGGGCCTCAATGTGCTCGCCGGAATTTCCGTTAGATTTAAATAAATACGATGACAGAATTGGGCATTTTACCCTCTAAAATTGCTAAATACCAGGAGGTTTTAAAAAATACAGAAACATACAGAAAAGACTGGGAAGATACTACCAAAGATAAGATCATTAAATCGCTCGAATCCCTCATAAGTGAAACCAGTCTGTCTGCTGAGATTGAAATTCGAGATGGCCTCAAAAACCTCGAATCGGTAGTACTGAGTCTCGGAGTAGTCCCCAGCGGTATATACGAACCCGTCGGAGATAAATTCAAAAAAAAGTTGTACAAAAGCAACGGGATGTTGATCTTTCAACAGTTGTATAATGGCAAGATCATCGTGATGATGGGTTATCCGCATATCGAGGAAGTTGCCAATCCTAAACCGCCCAAAACGCTGGAGATCATCCGACCGGAAGAATTGACCGATGGGTATATGCTTCGGTACCTGGAAACATTTTTTACCGAGATCATAGGTTGGGAGGATTACGATGATGACATCCCCCAAAAGATCGGATTCAATGCCGGGTTTCAGAATAACAGTTTGTTGCAGGAAAGCAAAGGATAATAGTGGTCAGGATGGCCGATTAGGATATATCGCAACGATACAACTAAGTATCAAAGATGATGCATACTGTGCGTTCAATCTGACTCAATAATCTGCTCTTCAATTCAGGGAAAGGAAACTTTTTTCAATAATATCCGGCCATTTCATCACACCCTGGTAAACCCGATCCAACAAATTGGAAATAGCTGGAACAGGTAATCCTCCCCGGTTCATAGCTCGTTCAAAATCATTTCGTATCAATTTATTCCTTTTTCCATTGAGTGTGAGGGCCAATTCCTCCCGATCATCAGATATATACATTTTTGAAGCAATCACATCATACGCCGGAGCCAAATAATAACCTTTCTCTCTCATAATTAGGGAAAATTTTTTTCACGGTTAATTCATATCCAAAAAATGAAAGCACCAAATTAATCTTGTTGGTCATCAAACTGGGTTTCCCCTGCTCCCAATCCCGGATAAATCGTAAACCCACGCCTGTGGTATCCGCCAGTTCTTCCTGTGAAAGTCCAGTTTCATGCCGGCGTTTTCTTAGAAATGTAGCCAACTCGTTTTCTCTATTCCACTTTTTTTGGTTCATGCATTATACCTGTTCGGGTATAAGGATACGAAGTATTAATGAGATTATACCTCTTAGGGTATAAAACAAGGTTTTTTGGGCTAATTATACCCCATGAGGTATAATACTATCGCGCTGTAGTGCATTTCAGAAACTTATTTCTCCACACCAGGGTAAAAATGCGCACTAATCAACGGGAACCCCATCGTCATATTCCTTCATGCTTCAGATTTCTGCGGGGTGAAACGTTTGCTACGTTCCCATAATTTCAACACCCAGGACCTTATCCGCCCAAAATCCAGGGACAACTTAGAGTCATTGACCGCTTTGTAGACCAGGAACAATCCGATCGGAAGCAGAACCAACACCGGAAGATAGGCCGCTAATACAG
>CALEIL010000097.1 GCA_937876435.1 uncultured Bacteroidota bacterium | reverse complement strand
ATATCAAAAGTCTTGCTTACTTTCTTCCTCAACGTTTTTGTTTCGGTCACCAGTGAGGATTTGTCCAAAGCATTTCGGACGGTCAGCAGGAGCCTGTTCAGGTCAGGTGGTTTTTGGATAAAGTCATAGGCGCCTTTTTTTGTTGCTTCGACAGCAGTTTCTATAGAGCCATGCGCCGATATCATGATAAATTGAGGATCCTTACCTAGTTCATGCGTTTTCTCTAGCACCTCAATGCCGTCGAGCTTGGGCATTTTGATGTCGCACAGCACTACATCATATTCGTTTTCTTGGATAAGGAGGAGCCCCCTTTCACCGTCTTCGGCCTCATCTACCGTGTATTTTTCATATTCCAGTATTTCCCTTAATGTGTTTCTGATACTCTTTTCGTCGTCAACAATAAGAATTTTGGCCATATCAATATTATGTGCGTAAAAAATCAGTTTAAAAAATGCAAGCCTGTAAGCCGGGTTCTGTACCCCGAAAACTATCGGGGCTCTTATCATTTATCTAGCCCTGCTGTCACCAACAAGGTCCATCGGCCTACCCATTCCGCCCTTTACCGAAGTAAAGCAGGGCGAGCAACCCTTCATGCGGAACTTATTTGGCCTTTCAACCCGTAAGGTTTGCCCTGCCCCCGATGTCACCACCGGGGCGGTGAGCTCTTACCCCACCATTTCACCCTTACCCCTATAGGAATAGAGGCGGTATATTTTCTGTGGCACTTTCTGTTCCCGATGATAGTCACCAGGACCTTCCTGTTAGGAAGTACGGCGCTCTGCGTTGCCCGGACTTTCCTCCCCGCTCCGATAATTATCGGGGCGCAGCGATAAGACAGCTTGCATTTGCTGTAAAAATACATGAATAACCTTACATAATAAAATGCTGTGGAAGTTGGAAGTGGGAAGAAGAGTGTATTGAGTTGGGACCCAATTCCGTATGGCAACTATGGTGCTGATAGCCCTGCAATCTCAGCCTCTTGCATGGCGGATTTGGTCACCGACCTGGATTGATCAGTCGGGTAGGTTTACCTGCCAGCCGATGTCAGATTTTTGATCAGGAGGTCAAATTCCTGTTTGAAGCCTTCGTATTCCGAAGTGGCGGGACCATAAAATCCGGTATGGACGTACTTTACGACATTGTCGCCATCAAAGACGGCCAGGGTAGGATAAGCCCGGAGCTGACCCATAAAATCGATCAGTTCAGAATTCTGAGCGTCCCGGGTTGATCCGCCATACACGACAGGCCAGTTCATCTCATGCTTCTTCCGAAATTCGTTGAGTATCTGCAAAGACCTGGTGGAGTCCTGGTACCTTTCAAAGGACAGTGACACGATCTCCACGGGAAGATCGGGATTATTGGCTTTCCATTCCTTCAGGAAACGAGCTTCGTCATGGCAGTTGGGACACCAGCTTCCCATGATTTCAAGAATTTTGATTTTGCCCTGGTAGGGTGGACTGGTGAAATCCACGCTGTCTCCCTCTACGGTTCGGGCCTTCCAGAGAACGGGATGATCGGTCAGAGCGCTGTTCAGTGTTTCCGGAGCTCTCAGCCTGGCTTCCGGATTGCGGGTTCCTTCCCAGGTGGTACGAAAGTGATTACCCGAATAAAACGCTCCTATGATGCTGTCCTGATTGATGATTTTTCCTTCATAGAGATAGGCCTGCAATCCATTGAACGAAGAGAGGAGTATGTCATTCCCGGATACGTTTCCGGAGGCGTATCCATAATCCCCCGTTTCGGTATTGATATTCCCCAAAAGCGAGGATTTTTGTTGTCTGAATTCACCGATGGCCGGATATTCTTCAGGTGTGTCATTGCTGAAAGTCATGGCCCATCTGCCGCTGATATCGGCCACGGGTTCTTCCGGAATATTGGTGAATCTGAAATTTTGACCGAGGTAGGCTTTGAAGGGAATTGAGTAATTGTCCTTGTAATCCACGTGCCAGAGACCTTCCATCACGCCGGCTTCCACCCTGGCGACTATTCTGGTGTCGTAGATACTGAAATAGAGCGTCAGCCGGCCTGTTTCGCCCTCTATATTCGCTTCGTATTTGTAAGAACTGACCGGAAGTTTTTCCTGTCCATTGATCAGAAAAAATGACATTGAATCAGGATTGATGTAGGACACTTCGATGTGGAAAGGCAAAATGCCTGAGGGAGTTTCCGAAAAATCAAAATCAGTATGCGTGTCTGTATGTTCGGGATGGGGTGGGAGCGTGGCCTGATCACGCAAATCGAGCAGAGCCCTCCAGGTACCGGGTGCCACCATGGTGTAGGTATTGCTAAGTTCAAGGCAGGATTGGGCGGACCAAAACGTACCCAATGCAAATAACAGTATGATCAGTTTCTTCATCCAACTTTCTTTTAAACCCATGGTGAACATTGTAATTTTCCATAAGTTTAAGGATAATAAAATTATTTCACAGATATTTGGCTTCATCATCGCATGAAGCTCACGGATAAAATCATACGTTCTACATGGCTGAATCAACCACAGAATACGATCTGATCATAGTAGGAGGGGGTCCCATCGGATTGACCTGCGCCATCGAAGCACAAAAACAGAATTTGTCGTACCTCATTCTGGAGAAAGGCACTTTGGTGGATTCCCTGTATCATTTTCCTACCAATATGACATTTTTTTCCACGTCCGCCTTATTGGAAATCGGAAATGTGCCATTTATTTCCCATTCCGATAAACCGACGCGGCGGGAAGCCCTGGAATATTTCAGGAGGGTTCAGGAATCCTGGAACCTCAACATTCATTATTACGAGGAGGTCACCGATATCAAAAAAAGAGCCGGATATTTTTCGGTCACTTCTTCCAGGGATCGGTACCAATGTACGTACGTGATAGTAGCAACGGGGTTTTACGGGTTACCCAAAATGATGAACGTACCGGGTGAAAATTTGGCCAAGGTCCGGCATTATTACCGGGAGGTTCATCCGTACATCGGCCAGAAGGTACTGATCGTAGGAGCGGCCAACAGCGCCTGTGATGTAGCCCTGGAACTCTTTCACAAAGGCTCCGAGGTGACCATGGTGGTCCGGGGGGATGAAATTAATCCCAGGGTCAAATACTGGATCAAACCCAATATTGAAAATCGCATCAGGGAGGGTTCGATAAAGGCCTATTTCAACTCATCGGTTTCGGCCATTGAGGAGACCCGGGTCGTCCTCAATACGCCGGATGGTCAAATCACGATTCCCAATGACTTTGTACTGGCGATGACGGGATACGTTCCTGATTTCAAATTTCTGGATAAGATTGGGGTGCAAAGAGATCCGGATGATAACCTGAAACCCAGGGTAAATACGACCACCCTGGAGAGCAACGTGGAAAATCTGTATCTGGCGGGTGTGATCGTCGCGGGTGCGCGTACCAGTACATTATTTATCGAAAATTCACGCGTTCATGCGCAGATTATTATCCAGGAAATAAAAGAAAAGGAAAAAGTCATCAGGGATTGAGATTGGCACAATTTGTGTTTTTGATAGCCCCATGAAACAGGATGAATCAAATCAACAATACACTCAGTTAACGAATACTGATCGAGAAACGGGCGTACAGTACCACACGCGTCCTTTGGCGTTTAAAAACGGAGTTATGTATATTGAATTAACTCTGGAACGGCATAAAAAATACGATAAGACTTTCCGTCAGATGGCTATCCAGTCAGCGGTTTACTACCGCAAGTCAGACTACGGATTCGAATCCGCCCTGGCCGCCAAAATCTGCATTTATACCGTCAGCAATTCGATGACAGAAGAAGACCTGGAGTGTGGCCAGGACCTGTCATTGGATTCCATTATCGGGATTATGTTCCAGGACGGAATTCTCAATTAATATTCAATCCCCCACTTTCATTACATAATATTGCTGGGTATGCGAATACAATGTTAATATTGTGATGCGTCGGGTCAATATCCGGGGTTAAGTGTAATTTTGCCTCATCATTAGAAAACAAAATAATGATGGTGTATGGAGTATCCTACAAAGGAACAGCAAATTGGCCGGATAGCTTCCCGGTTTTTACCCGCTTCCTCTTTCCGGAGCTTTACCCGGATCCCCACGGGGCATATCAACCAGACTTATCGCGTATCCGTACACGGAGATGGTGGTGTCAGAAATTATCTGATGCAAAATCTGAATACGCAGGTTTTTACAAATCCGGAAAAAGTCACACAGAATATTGTTCGGTGCGCAGATTTCCTCAGTGAAAACTGTCCGGACTACCCGTACGACATTTTAACTCCCATCCCGGTGG
>CALEIL010000096.1 GCA_937876435.1 uncultured Bacteroidota bacterium | reverse complement strand
CAAAAAATATTTTAAAAAACATTGATAGCTACTTAAATTTCCGCACACTAGGCATGTTTTTCTTCGTCCTTTTTGACATCACATCCTTGTCACTTCCTCAAATCACATAGGCCTTACCATGCCGCCTCCCGAAAAAAGATCCTCGGTTTTTTCATTGTTCATCGGACCTTTGGTTGAGTCACGATAAGGAAACTTCATATGATTGTGCATTGTTCTTCCAATACTTCACTTCCATTTGTCGTAAAATGGTCTGGCCTGATTTGTTCCCGTTAAATACATTGTTCTCTGCTCGGGCAAGTTTGCGCGTCGGGCTTAATGCAGTCATAGTACCTGGTTATTCTTCCTCCATCCAATGTCGATCGCCCGTACATCTTATTAATACATACTTGTATTGTATAATTATACATAATTTAACATAAATAAGTCCGATACTGGTATGTAAGGCTATATAGCATCTAAATAGATCAGACTAAAACTTAGATTATTCTAAACATCATTTGACACAACCCATTGAACTATATTTATACATATATAGTTATTAACCTATATATCGTGTACGATAACATTTTACTAATAATATCAGGGTATGTAAGATCGTTTGACAAAGTTGAATTGGGGACAAAAACATTTGGCAAAATATAATATATGTCTAAAATATTCCGATATTGTCTAATACATTTGTGAATTGTAATCGTTTTATCAAATAAAGGACGCAATCATTAGTAATTGATAAATAGGAGGAAGGCTTATCACATGGCGCTTTAGTAAGATATCAGGTGGCTTTGAAAGTATTGTATTAACATACTATTGAGGAATAGATGAAGACTGAGTTAGTGAGAATTTTAAAAGCCAGTGAACATATCGAAATTTGTTCATCGGATCGGGTTTTTGAGACTCTGGAACAGGCGTGCTTTTGTTCGGTTTTTTCTCTATTTCGGTATGGCTTTAAAAACTTACTGCAAACGTTTGCAGTATTAGGAATAAATCGTCCCAAAGAATCCTAATTCACAGGCTACTAGATGAATTACTATTTATTATAAACATTGTAAAAATGCAACTATGAGAGTACTAAGTTCAACACAATTTTACATGATACCGGAATCCGATCAATTTACCTTCTCAGGGTCCTGGTATTCGTGTCTAAAATGGAGCATCTGTTTTTTGATGTTGTCTATTTGGTTATCTGTGCCACTACGGGCCACCGATCTACCCGATCTTTTACCGATCACTGTGAACGGTACCGTAATGGATGAATCAGACTTGCCCCTTATCGGGGTCAACGTCCAGATTAAAGGCTCAAATGACGGGACGGCCACTGATATGGATGGACGTTACACCCTGGAGGATGTCGACGAAAACGCCGTTTTGATATTTTCCTACGTCGGATATCAAACTCAGGAAATACCAGTAGACGGCCGGACCAATATTGATGTCCAGTTGATTTCCGATTCAGAATTGCTGGAAGAACTGGTTGTGGTGGGGTATGGTTCCCAAAAGAAGGTAAATCTTACCGGAGCCGTTTCGTCCATCGGGAGTGATGCTTTGGAAAACCGGCCCATCCCCAGTGTAGGGCAGGGGCTGCAAGGCTTGATCCCCAATTTGAATGTTTCCATCCGGAACGGAGATCCGACCCGATCCGCTGATTTTAATATCCGGGGATATGAGTCGATTAATGGAGGTTCGCCGCTTATTCTGGTGGATGGGGTACCAATGGATATCGAGCGGATCAATCCCAACGACATAGCCAGTGTCAACGTGCTGAAAGATGCTTCAGCAGCGGCTGTGTATGGTGCCAGAGCCGCCTTTGGGGTCATCCTGGTTGAAACCAAAAAAGGGAAAATAGGCCGTGCCAGGATCCAATTGTCCACGGAATTATCCGAAGCGAAGCCCATTTTCAATATGGATCCGGTCACCGATCCATACCAATTTGTACTGGCGAGAAATGAAGCCAATATCCGCACCAATGGAAATCCTTCCTATAATGACAATTTTGTCGAGAACGTCCGGAAATATTCCCAGGAAGGTGGTCCTGCGTGGGGTGTGCAGGATGGGAATCTGCAATTTTATGGATTCAATAATTACCAGGATCGGTTGATGACCGACTACGCACCCCAACAAAAATATGATCTCAATGTGTCCGGGGCGACCGAAAATGCTTCCTATTATGTATCATTTGGGGCCTTGAATAAAGACGGTTATCTCAACCATGAGAACAATGAAAACTTCAAACGCTACAATGCTTTGATGAAAGCAGACTTCAAGATCACTGATTGGTTTAGTCTGGACGAAAAAATCGTATTTAACTCCCAAAGAAGTGATAAGCCCCATTTCTACAATTGGGACGTCAATATCAACACAGTAGCTCGGGTCAATCCCATAATGCCGGTTGATTTCCCGGATCTGGATTACTACCTCACTCCCGGGGATCACGATCAGTTTGCCCAGTATATAGGAATGCACTTTGCAGGGACCAACTTCCTGCCTTATCTCGAAGATGGGGGGCGGGAAACTTTTACAATTAACGATACATGGCTATCCCAGGGGGTGACCATTACACCGCTCAAAGGTTTGAAACTGAGGGGGGAGTTTTCCTATAATACCTACCATAGGGATTATCAGGATGTAGCCAGCAAAATTGAAATCATCGAGAACAATGACCTGCAGACGGGGCTCATTATTGGGAATGGATTTAGCGGAAGTGACTTTATCGACAATCGTAGCGATTATAATCAGTATTATGTCATCAATACCTACGCAGACTATACCCTGGATCCCGGGACCCTCCATTTTTTCAGAGCGATGGTGGGTTTTAACCAGGAATGGGGACAGAATACCTATACCCGGGCTAGAGCGGGTACACTGATTACACCCCTCATCACTGACCTGAATGCCACTACGGTAACCAGGAGACATTCGGTGGAAAATCCCACGTTTCTTTGAGGGGGGCGTTTTACAGACTCAATTATATTTTTGATGGCAGGTACCTCTTTGAAGTCAACGGACGGTACGATGGTACTTCGCGGTTTCCGAAAGATGACCGCTTTGGATTTTTTCCGTCATTCTCTGTTGGCTGGAGAATTTCAGAAGAAGGATTTATGTCGGGTACCACCGATTTTCTGGATAACCTCAAAATCAGGGCGTCGTACGGTACGCTTGGGAATCAATTATTGGGCGACAATTACTATCCTTACATTTCAACCCTGGGAATCGGTGCTTCGCCGTATATGATGTCCGGGGGAGCCAGAACTCCTTATGTATCGGCAGCAGGACTGGTCAGCCCTACCTTGACCTGGGAAACCGTGGTTTCCAAAAATCTGGGGATTGATTTTACCATACTCAAACAAAAATTGGATGGGACTTTTGACATATACACCCGGGAAACCAAAGATATGTTGACCGATGTGGAATACCCCAGCATATTGGGAACGGATGCCCCGGAAGCCAACGCAGCAGATTTGCAGACCAACGGTTGGGAAGGCTCACTGACCTGGAGGGATAATATCGGAAGAGATTTCAATTACCGCCTTACCTTGTCATTATCTGACTGGCAAACCGAAATCACAAAATATGACAATCCTACGGGTGCCTTATCCGAGTATTACGAAGGTCAAAAGATCGGTGATATATGGGGATACCAAACCGTCGGCATTTTCCAGACCGAGGAAGAAGTGTCTTCAGCTGCTGACCAGTCCAGAATCGGAACCAACTGGAGACCTGGAGATATCCAATACGCTGATTTGGACAACGACGGGGAGATAAGCCCGGGTAATAATACCCTGGATAATCCCGGGGACCGAACCATCATTGGGAATTCAACTCCCCGGTACAGTTTTGGTATCAATCTGGATCTTCATTACAAAAACTGGTCCCTCACAACCTTTTTTCAGGGCATCGGAAAAAGGGATTACTGGCCTTCGGATGGTAACTGGACCTGGTTTTTCCCATACAATGCCGGTCACGTCGAATGGTACTATATCACGGACACCTGGAACGAAGATAACCGGGAAGCTTATTTCCCGGCTCCTCATGTAGCCACCAATACCAAACAAAATATCCAGGTCCAATCCAGGTATCTGCAAAATGCGAGCTATATGCGATTGAAAAACCTCACATTGAGCTATAACCTCAATCCGGATTGGATCCAAAAAGTAGGGATAGGTGGTGTACGGATTTATCTGGCGGGTATGAATATGTTTGAATTTACCAAAATGAGAAAGCCATTGGATCCTGAGAACCTGCATACTAATATACTCTCAGGACAAAACTTTAATGGAGCTGTCGAATATCCTCTTCAACGGATCTATTCGCTGGGAGTAAACATTACCTTATAACTTATAAAAAGATATGAAAATGAAATATTATATCATAAAGCCAATACTTTTAATCCTGGTTTTCGCTGCTTTTACGGGGTGCAACGATGAATTTCTGGAAAGATACCCACTGGATGAGATCAGCAATGAAACCTTTTGGAATACCGAGAATGACTTGCGTGTTTACAACAATAGTTTATACCACATTGCCAGAAACGATGACAACGTACCCATTATGATGGGACATCATGAAGGATTTGACAGCCACTGGGCCAGTATCTGGTGTCTGGATGAATTTACCGATAATATTGCTCCCAAGCACTCCCGTCACAATAGATTTCAGGAGGTTCGCTCCGGCAAACACAAGGTTCCATCGGGGACTCAATGGTTTGGGTACAAAGGCTGGGATTTTGTCCGGGCGATCAACGTGGGTCTGGATAGTTATGGGAAGGCTGAGATAGACCAGGAAATCATCGATAAATACGCAGGAGAAGCCCGGCTCTTCAGGGGATGGTTTTATGCCGAAAAAGTATTCAAGTTTGGGGCGGCTCCGTGGGTAGATCATGAACTTAATGTAGATTCAGAAGAATTGTACGCAGCGAGGACACCCCGGGAAGAGGTAATGGCTCATGTACTGGAGGATCTAAACTTTGCCACCCAAAATATACCCGATGACTGGGGAGACGGGTCGGCACCTGGAAGATTGAACCGTTGGGCAGCCTTGCTGGTCAAATCCAGGGTTTGTCTATACGAAGGTACCTGGCGAAAATACCACGGTGGTAGTAATCCGGAAATGTGGTTTCAGGAAGCAGCGGCTGCTGCCAAAGAAGTGATAGACAATGGACCTTATGAATTGTACAGTACCGGAGATCCACAAAACGATTATAATGCTATCCACCAGATCACGGCTGATCTGACAGGGGTTCCTGAAGTGATGTACTGGAGGCGGTATGAACTGGGGATCTATACCAACCACGTTCAAAATTATAATAAAGGATATAATGGCGGAGCCACCAAAAGCCTGGTAGAGGATTATCTGTGTACGGATGGTCTGCCTATTACATTATCCCCATTGTACCAGGGAGATGCGCAATTTGAAGATTTGTTTGAGAATCGTGATCCCCGTTTGCGTCAGACGGTATTACATCCGGATGATGTATTAAAATACGAATACGCGAACAACGATACCCGTCTGTATCCCCGTTTGCAAGGAATGGATGGCGGTTTGAAATCTGAGACAGGCTACCACATCATCAAGGTGTACGAACCAGTAGCTGCGTATGCTACCTACAACACCTCAGCCACACCAGCTATTACCCTGAGGTATGGAGAAGTGCTCCTGAATTATGCAGAAGCCATGGCAGAACTGGGGACGATCACCCAGGCCGATCTGGATATTAGTATCAACCAATTGAGGGATCGAGTGGGTATGCCCCATATGGATCTGAATAATATTCCGGTTGATCCCAGATATGTCAATGACGGGGTATCGCCTTTGATTGTTGAAATCAGAAGGGAACGAAGAATTGAATTGTTTATGGAAGGATTCCGGTACGATGACCTCCGCCGTTGGAAACAAGGGAAAAAACTTGAAATTCCATCTTATGGTGTTCGTTACGACGCTGCTAATCAGGCCCGGTATCAGGGAGCAAACGTGAAGTCCTCCATGGTGGATGGGGTAGAATACGTGGACGTTTATAAGGACACGGATTGGGAAAATCCGGTTTTTGATGAAAATAAGCACTACTTGTGGCCTATCCCACTTAGTGTGATTTCTCAAAATCCAAATATCCAACAGAATCCGGGTTGGTGAAATTAATGGACAATTGACAATGGTGGAAGGCATCTGCCGCCTGGCCGGTGCGCTAGGGGCATGCCTTCAACCTTAAACCAACCCGCCCACGATTGAAGGCACGCCCGAAGGTGCCTCCATCAGCCCAACCATTTAAATTCAATGGATCATGGGGCTGTGTTTGAAATGAATTTTTAAATTAGCATCCTAACCCTATTAAAAAATGCGGTTAGGATGCCTTTTTACCTAATAAATACCCGATATGAAAATCAAAAGATGTTTTTCTGGTTTCCCAATTCTGATAATTTTGTCCTTGATTTTTACGACCGAGATAAACGCCGTGATTGACTCAAATCCATCCCCTGTGATGGATACGGTCCGACTGGATAATCCTATAAATGTAAATTATCTTCAGAAATCACTCAGCAAGAAGAGCCCCAAATTAATTCTGACTCCTGAACTGAGCAGAGATTTAAAACAGAAAATCAAATCCGACCCTTTGGTCGGCAACGTATACGGAGCTTTCAAATTGAATGCGTTGGACATTCTGGAAGAGCCATTACTGGAAAGAATAATGACTGGTAGAAGACTGTTGTCCGTATCCCGTGAGATGTTGTACAGGATGAATATATTGGGTATGGTCTACCAAATGGAAGGCAGTAAAGAAATACTCGACCGAATCGATGATGAAGTGTTGGCGGTATGCAGGTTTAGTGACTGGAATCCATCTCATTATCTGGATGTGGCGGAAATGTCTCTCGCGGTAGCGATTGCTCTGGACTGGACCGGGGGAGACCTTCCCGATGAGACCACCAGGTTGGCAAAATCATCTTTGATAGATAAGGGAATCAATCCATCTTATTCCGGCAGTAATTGGTGGATCAATGGTACCAATAACTGGAATCAGGTCTGCAATGCCGGAATGATAGCAGCCTCCATTATGATCGCGGATGAGAATCCAGATTTGGCTGCCCGGACGATTAGCCGTTCGCTGGATGGAATGCCGTATGCCCTGGCGGCTTATGGACCAGATGGGGTGTATCCCGAAGGGGCGACCTATTGGAATTACGGGACCACATTTACAGTAATGACCGCGTCGATCCTGGAGAGCGCCCTGGGAGATGACTTCGGTTTGGTGGAATACCCTGCTTTAAAGGAAAGTGCCTTGTTCAAAGTATTGAGTGAGGCTCCTTCCGGTATGTATTACAATTTTGCGGATTGTGGCGACCGCAGAAGTCCCAATGGGGATATGACATTGGCGTGGTTTGCAAAAACCTACCACGATCCATTGTATTTTGAAAGCGAAAGATTCATGAGATCGCCCGAAGAGGTTGGAAAATTACCACGTCAGGCCGGAGCCGGCCTGGTTTGGATTGCCCAATACGCTCCCATCAATAAGGTACCTGAATTGCCCAATGCCTGGAGTGGCAGAGGAGACAATCCAATTGTGATATTCCGGGGGACTGACGATTATTATTTTGGTGGAAAAGGTGGACGGGGAACCGTCAACCACGGCAATATGGATGCCGGATCATTCATATGGGAACTGGACGGTATCAGGTGGGTGATTGATCCCGGTAACCAACCGTATCATGAATTGGAAAAAACGGGTTTTCAATTGTGGGGAAGCTGTCAGGATTGCGAAAGATGGACCCTGATTACAAAAAATAATTACGGACACAGCACACTTACGGTCAACGACGAACTTCACGTGGTCGATGGATTCGCCTCCCTGGAAGAATTTGAGGGTGGTGAAAAACCCTCCGCAACTTTTGATTTATCACCCGTTTTCGAAGGAACGCTCGAACGCATTACGCGAACATTTACCAAAGACGGCCCCAGATCGCTCGTTATCGAGGATAATTTTTCGATCAATGACAGCACCAGAAAAGTGACCTGGCAATTGATGACCACAGCGGATGTCCTGATTTATGACGGTGGTGCAGTTTTGAAACAGGATGGGAAAGAGATCCGGATCGAAAATTTGTCCCATCCCGATTTTACGCTTTCAGTAGTTTCACTGGACCCGGCACCGCTGGAACTGGATCGCCAGATAGAAAACCTGAAACGACTGGAACTGAGTATTCCGGCCTGGACATTCGATGAATCCGAGGGGAACATAAAAATCAGGTTGACAGGAGAGTAGAAACCTCTCCTACTTTGCCATCCTGTGTGCACAGGTTAGGGGATGTCAGAAGGAGCATAGGTTTTATGTAGAATTATCATTTCTTGCCAAAAAAGGCCAAAAAAGGCCAAAAATTGACAGAAAATGATTGAAAATGCTATATTAGAATTCCTTAATACTGCGATTCCAAATCACTTCGAAGTGCCATAATAGTCTCCATTGACAATTTTGTAGTAACACTTTAATTAAACTAAGTTATAGGATTATGTATCAAAGTAATATGATATTTTTACTGATAATAATGATGGCAATATCGAAC
>CALEIL010000095.1 GCA_937876435.1 uncultured Bacteroidota bacterium | reverse complement strand
GAGATGGCTCGAAAGATCCCGAATGAAATTAAAGTTTTTGTCTTGACGGAGTACTAGTGCAGTGTTTGATAATAATTTACGAAAAAGAGCGCTCACGCTATGTGATTCAATTCATTGGTCGACATTGTCGAGGATGACATTGAGTTTCTCGTCTTTGTTCAGCGAATCGTATCTGCCCTTCCCGAAACTGGTGCCGTTGAACTTGATTTTTGTCTTATACTGATCGCGTATATCTTCCGGTAATTCTTTGAATTCACTGCATTTGGCGGAGCAACAGTCATGATATTTGGCTGCGCATTCTTCGCATTGAATAAAAAGTATATGGCACGCATCGTTGGCACAATTAACGTGGCGGTCACATTCCTGTCCGCATTGGTGGCATTTGGCGATCACGTCATTCGAAATCCTCTCCCCCAACCTCTCATCGAAAACAAAATTTTTACCGATGAATTTATTTTCCAGGCCTTCCATCTCACATTGTCGCGCGTACTCGATAATCCCGCCATCCACCATGTACACATCGCCAAATCCACGATGAAGGTAATAAGCACTCGCCTTTTCACACCGGATCCCTCCTGTGCAATACATGATGATGGGTTGATCTTTCTTTTCCTGCAACATTTCCTCGACGACGGGCAACGCAGCTCTGAAGTTTTCCACGTCCGGAAGCAGCGCATCTTTAAAATGGCCCACCTCCCATTCGTAGTGATTGCGCATATCCACGAACTGAGCCCCTTCTAAATCAATCTTACGATTCACTTCTCTGGCAGAAAGATGCCGTCCCCTTCTGGTCACATCAAAGGTTTTATCCTCCAATCCGTCCGCAACGATTTTGGGTCTTACTTTTATTTTCAGGACGAAAAATGACTTACCATCATCTTCGAGGGCCACATTGAGGCGGATATTCTTCAAAAAGGTGATTTCATTCCCCAGATCTTCCTTAAAAGTCTCCCAGTTTGCCCTGGGGACGGAAATTTGGGCATTGATCCCTTCATACGCTACGTATACCCGGCCCAATACTCCGAGTTTGCTGAAAAAAATAAATAAATGATCCCTGAATAAATTGGGATTTCCTATTTGATAATATTGGTAGAAAGAAAGGGTGACGCGTTCTTCGTCAGATGCCTTCATTTTATTTTTCAATTCGGTCCTGTTGACACGATTGCGCAGCTTCATATAATTCAAAAATTTAGGTGATCAAAGGCAAGTTGCAGTCTTGCTGATTACGCTAATACCCGATATGGAGGGTACATTTTCAGGCGCAAAATTACAAAAAGTTTAGCTCATTATGAATTTGATATTTCATTTTAAACAGAAAGGTTCGTTTTTGGATTAGCTACTGGTAAAAGCTGGTAGGGATAACTGAGAACGATTGATTTCGTATACAATAATCGACTTTTTTTATAATGAAGCCTCTAAACCCCCTCAACCCTCTAAACCTTATAAACCCTCTAAACCGTATAACGTGATGGTTGAGATAGTTGACAATTTCAGCACCCATAAATTGCATGTTGGGAACTACACCATTTAAAGCCCTACATCTCAATAAATCTTTCCAGAATAGGTCTCATTTCATTATAATCAGAAATCAATACGTCAGCCTCCGACTGGTCCTGGCCATGGAACCCAATGCCCCGGTAGCCCACGCAATACATTCCGGCTGCTTTGGCCGCACTTATTCCATTGGTCGAATCTTCGATAACAAGACAATGAGCTGGTTGAACCCGAAGCATATCAGCTGTATGCAAATAAATGGATGGATCTGGTTTGCTTTTTTTCACTGATTGTCCTCCTACCCTATGTGCAAAATAACCATCCAGACCCGTTTTCTGCAATAGGGCGTCTATCACGATCAAGGATGAAGAGGAGGCCACGGCTAAAGGAATACGATTTTGACGGATCCAATCCAGAATCCTGGTCACTCCCGGGATTGGTTCCAAACTTTCCATCCCGATAAAATATTCAAGAATACGCTGATTGTTCAAATCAAGCAAATCATCAGCAGACTTGTCCAGGTGGAAGTGATCGATAACCTTCTTCCACATTTCATTAGCGGCCATCCCGATAAATGGAGCGCGTTCTTCCTCCGTGATGGGAACCTCCAGTTCCCGGAATATCCTGTGTTCAATATTTTTGTGGTGGTCCTCGGTATCGATCAATACCCCATCCATATCAAAAATAATAGCTTTCTTATTCAATTCTACTTCTTTTAGAAATCCAACGATCCCAGAATATTAAGGTATTCCGGAAAAACTAGAGAATAATCATTCGGATCGGAACGATTCCGATCGCTTATTCAAAGTATTGGTGGTATATGTGTATGCGATCATTCATCTCCGAAGCTATACTTTTAAGTTCGTTGGTATCGGAAGTTTTTTTCAGATCGCTGGCGTTCTGCAAGATAGGGGCGAACCAATAATGAAGAGCCATATCCGCTTCCCCTTTCATGGTACATTCCCTGATCATGGTATTAATGGCTTCGTTCACGTCATTCCCAAATTTCTGATAATCTTCTACTGTCTTGGGATCTTTTTTACTGAATTGGTCACCGATGGAAATGATGACGTCGGCATTTTTATTGGTAGGTGCATCTGCTGGCCATTTGGCACCGTTGTGAAGAGTGAGTTGGTCCACCGAATGATCGCCGTGATCAGCATGATCATCATGAACCTCACTCTGGTCATGGATCTCCTCATGGGATTCGGTGTGCATGTGGTCATTACTTTTCTCGGACTGGTTACAGGATGTGGCCAGGATGTAGATAAGAGCTATAGCTATCCCCAAACCAAATTTTACAATACCAGGTTTCATATTATGTTATTTTTTGTTGTATAATGAATTGGTAAATTTTTCGTGCAGCCATTTAAACTTTCCATTCAAGCATTTTCTGGATTCATGACCCTATCGATCGGTTCGCACTTCCTATCCGTAGCATATGCCGTTATTTTAGAGAACACGGACCCGGTCAAAGTGTTTCGCTTTTATCCCTGAAAATATCAATTTCTGAACCTTACTACCTTGGGATCTGCATAACGCTGACTTGCGTGAAGTGTATGTTACCCGGATACGATTAAACGGCGCCTCCATTGATTTGTCCTTGTAGGATGTAGGGTATGGAGTGGTGAAAATCTCCGATCATACTTTTATTGATTTCCGTTTCAATCGTTCCTTCTCTTCACTGCTCTGATGCACATGAAGGCTGGGAAAGCATTCAGTTCCTGGTAATGTTCTGGATCCAATTTCTCAAACTCTTCCGTGGGCCTAGGTTCGATAATTTTGTCTATGTAAAACCCGTTATCGGTCAGCGGGGATATGCATTCGCTTAATGGCCTTCTGAAACTATTCACCTCCACAGGTTGACCGAAACCCTTCCAGGTGCATTTTACGTTTTCAACTTCAAAGTATTTTTTGGAATTGAAAAATGTGTACTCATAAAATGGATGTTCAATCGATATAACAAGTATGCCGTCAGACTTCAATACTCTGTGAAATTCTTGCATGGTCGTCGTCCAATCTTCCACATAGTGCATCGCCAGGGCACAAATTACCACGTCACAGGAGTTACTTTCTACCATATCAAAGTGAGTGGACAGGTCGTGGATAAAAAATTTCCCTTTATTCTTATTGCGGAGGATGGCAAGTTCGATCATTTTGGGACTTATGTCAAGTCCTGTCACCATAGCACCTCTGTCGATTAATATTTCAGAATATTTTCCTGGCCCACAAGCTGCATCCAGGACTGTTTTGCCTTTTACTTCTGGTAGCAGCATGAGGGTATTGGGCCTATCATAATGAGCATTGTGAGGCTTGTGATCAATTAGCTCGTTGTACTTAACGGCTAATTTTTCATACGCTGAAATTATTTTATCCTTTATCATTCGAGGTTTTTTACTGCGGTGCTTTATGCGAGGGGAAGTGTTCAAAATTAACAAAAAGGACTTGATCGGGTTTTTGCTATCCTGGCAGAGGTAGTCTTTGAGCGTGCTTTTTAATATATATTAAGGTTCTCCTTTTCAAAGAGAGATCAATAATGCTCCCTAAATTTAGGGAAAATAATTCGTTCAATATTCTCATTGGCAGCATTTTCTACGGTCTTTTCTGAAAACAAATCTTTAATCCCAACAAAGAATCTCGTCAACCCTCTTACTTATTATTTCTCAGCGGAGTAGTGCACCGATCGTTCAGTTAGGAACATATCAATTCCAGTTACTATTGGAGAATATCCTAATAGATGCAGCTTAAAATAAAGCATTTGGTCCCTATTTACGGTATATATTATTATTTTTTACCATATTTGCTTTATGAAGCCGGATCATCTCTTACAGCAGATAATAAATGGATTGACCGCAGGTGATATACGGACTCTTTCCCGAGCGGTGACCCTGGTCGAAAGCCAGTTGGAGGAAGATCAACAGACCAAACTCCGATTGATGAAATCGATCGCTGCCAACCGCACACCTGCTGTCAAAATCGGTATCACGGGAAGCCCTGGCGTGGGAAAAAGTACCTTTCTCAATGGTTTGGTTTCTTTTTTTGAAGACACTCCATTCAGGGTGGCCATTCTGACCATCGATCCATCCAGCATTTTTACCGGTGGTAGCATCCTGGGTGACAAACTGCGGATGAAGGATCTAATGAATATGGACAATGTATACGTCAGAACAAGTCCCAGCAAGGGGACTCTGGGGGGCATCAATCTGACGACCTGGGAGACCGTATTGCTCTGTGAAGTAGCGGGCTTTGATTATATATTTGTCGAGACGGTTGGGGTGGGTCAATCGGAAATTGAAGTTCAGTTCCTGGTCAATGAAATATGGTACCTGACGATGGACCGTTCTGGGGATGAAATTCAGGGGATCAAACGCGGGATACTGGAAATTGCAGATCGGATCATCGTGACCAAAAATGACCTTGATCCGGAAGGCGCCCGGCAAGCACAAGCTGTATTGATGCAATCGATAAAAACCAGACATACGGAAGAAAAAGAGGTTGCGTTTTATAATGTGTCTTCTGTCATCAAAGAAAGTCTGGTTCCCTTGTTCAGGGATTTGAAAGAAATCAATGCCAGTCCGTTGAGCGTTGAACAAACCAGATTTTGGTTTGAAAAAGGTTGGAAAGAAAGCGTGATCCGGTTGATTAATTCAGATGCCCGGTTACAACAAATGTACGGACGCTGGTTGGCTGAAGTTGAATCTGGTGCGATGGATTATTGGTCCGCGATGGAAGAACTTGAAAAGGGATTGGAAGAATTATGGAGAAAATAGGATACTTATTTTTGGGATGGATATTGTCCATGGGAATAGCACAGGCCCAACCGGTCCAGTGGCAGTCTCCTATAGCCGGATCTGTTTTATTGTCAGGTACGTTTGGTGAGTTACGCGGGAGCCATTACCACGCCGGCATCGACATCAAGCCCAACGTGACCGGACCACAGGACGTACTGGCGGTATCAGACGGATTCGTAAAGGAGATCAGGATCCGGGGAGGATCCTATGGTAACGCCCTGATCTTGCAGCACCCGGATGGATATTTGTCGTTGTACGGGCATTTGGACCATTTTATACCCGAGCTGAATTCGCTGGTGTACGATCGACAATTTGACGAGGAAAGTTTTGAAGTGTCGATCGAACTGGATTCTACACAATTCCCGGTGACCCGGGGCATGAAAATTGCCACCATGGGCAATACGGGTTATTCATTTGGCAGGCACCTGCATTTCGAAGTACGTCACCCTTCCGGCACCAGATACAATCCACTCCTGGTCATTCCGGAATTGAATGACGATAGCCCCCCACAGTTCAGAAATCTTAAAATTAATTATCACGATGAATTTGGGAGAGAGTACCAGGAAAAAAATATCGCTGTCCAATTGCAGCGAAGAGGTCAATATACCACGGGGCCCCTCGTGCTCAATTCATTCCGGTATTCGATCGGTGTGGACGTGGTGGATCTGCATCAGCAAACGCATAATCGAAATGGAATATATAAACTCGAGATGTACAGGGATACCTCTCTGGTCTATTATACTGTATTTGATTCGCTTACCAGTGATGACCGGAAATATTATCCCGAACATATCGATTATGTGACTTCACCTGAGTTCAATGCGGTGTATCACAATATGAGGTATACTTCCAACGATATATCAACACAACTTAAAGATCCACATCTGGGGTTGATCCGCCCCTTTTCCTTTCAGATACAGGAATACAAAATTATCGCCACGGACTACCAGGGGAATAGCTCAACGCTGACGTTTAGCATTCGACAGGTGGAAAATCCTTCCATTGATTACGACTGGATGTACAATTATGTGATGCAGGCCGACAGATCCAATCGGGTGAACCTGGATCAGTTTTCCATCATTTTTCCTGAGGGTACCTTTGTCCGGGATCAACGATTGTATATTTTTGAGGAAATTATGGTCAGGGATGGCGAACAGGTAGTTATGGTTCATATGAATGAAGATCACTTGCCATTGTACGAGAATCCTTTACTTGTATTGAAATCTGATTTACCCCTGGAAGAAAAATCCAAATGGACCCTCGCGAGATGCTCCGGTGACCGATACTCAGCCGTAACAACTATCCGGGAAGCTGATAATTTTGCGAGCCGGATAAGCCGGTTGTCCAGCTATTGCCTGATCAAAGATACGATAGCTCCCGTCATAGAATTTCTGCCACAGAATAACCAATTGTGGCATTTTAAAGTTTCGGATGACATGCATTCCTTTTCATCCCTCGAATACAGGGCGTCGGTAAACGGTCAATGGGCTCTAGTCGAAGCGGATACGAAAAATAACAGATTAATATTCAGAGATTTCAGAAAATACCCCGGGATGGAAGCCAAAAAATTTGTGCTGAGCGTCACGGATGCGTGCGGAAATGAAAAAAACTTTGAGCGGGAATTTAAATAATAAATTTTATGACCAATTGTCAAAGAAAAGAACTACCTTTGCACCATTAATAATCACAAAATGTGACACTAATATCTGTAAATCAGTCATTTATACACATCTTGTGTCACAAAAAAGATGATCAAATCATCATAATTAACAAAACAACCACATGACATTTGCAGAACTAAATCTAATTAGTCCTATTCTCAAAGCATTAGCAGAAAAAGGATACACAAACCCTACGTCCATTCAGGAACAAGCCATTCCTCAAATCCTGGAAAACCGGGACATCCTGGGATGTGCACAGACAGGAACCGGAAAGACAGCGGCGTTTGCTCTTCCAATAATACAAAAGGTTAACCGGTTCAAAGAGCAAAACAAATACCACTCCGGAATCCTGGCACTCATCGTAAGTCCTACCAGAGAATTAGCCTTACAAATCGATGAGAGCATCCGGGCGTACGCCAAATACACCAAAACCCGACATACGGTAGTTTTTGGTGGTGTCAACCAGGTCAGACAGGTGAAAAATCTCCGAAATGGCGTGGATATTCTGACTGCTACCCCCGGCAGATTGATGGATCTGGTCGATCAGGGATATATCGACCTCAGCAATATAAAAATATTTGTGTTGGATGAAGCAGACCGTATGCTGGATATGGGATTCATCAATGATATCCGAAAAATTATCGACTTAATCCCCCGGAAAAGACAATCGTTGTTCTTTTCAGCAACCATACCAGATAATATTATTGAACTGTCAAAATCCATTTTGACCGATCCGGTTAAAATTGAAGTCTCCCCTTCTGCCCCAACTGCGGATACGGTTCAACAATACATCTATTACACCAATAGAGATACCAAAAATGATCTGTTGCTTCACATCCTCCAGGATGAGGACAAAGATCAGGTTTTGCTTTTTTCCAAAACCAAACACGGGGCAGATAGGATCGCCAAAAAATTGGCAAACAGCAGCATCAAGGCCGCAGCCATCCACGGGGATCGGTCACAAAGCCAAAGACAAAAGGCCCTGACCGACTTTAAAAAAGGAAAAGTCCGGGTTCTGGTCGCCACAGATATCGCGTCCCGTGGGATCGACATCGATAAACTGCGGTACGTGATCAATTACGATATACCCACTGAGTCAGAAACCTACGTTCACAGAATAGGACGTTCCGGTCGTGCAGGCGAGCAGGGCGTTGCTATCTCAATCAGCGAACCAGAAGAAAACGGTTTTGTACGGGAAATTGAAAATCTTATCCAACAAGAGATTGAAGTGGTTCAGGATAATCCTTTCCCACAGACCGATAAACCCATGACAGCCCGGGAAAAGAAGGAATGGAATAAAGAAAAATCCAAACGACGGCAGGCATTTTTCGCCAACCGTAAATCTTCCGGATTCGGAGGTTCCAAATCTGGGAAATCGAGATCCAGAAGTTCGCATCAAAGTAGAAAAGGTCAGGGTAGGTAAGTAATAAAGCGCACCTGTCCAGCCGGTTTGCAGATACGGTTTGACAAACTTCCCCATTGTGTTTTTGATCACTTTTGTGTAAATCTCACAGGAAGTAGTTTTGGAAGGTTGTCAAACCTGGTGCTCTATCAGGATAAAGATTTAAGAAACATTCGAGGATATTTTGAGTCAGATCAAG